>DASWKS010000495.1:0-2563 GCA_036396495.1 Gemmatimonadales bacterium | reverse complement strand
CGGAGGCTCCGGTTCTGGCGGTGCGGCTGCAGGAGGTGTTCGGACTGCAGGAGACGCCCCGAATCGGGGGTGGGCGAGTGCCGCTGACGCTCCATCTGCTCTCACCGGCCTATCGGCCGGTGCAGGTGACCCGGGACCTGGCCAGCTTCTGGAAGTCCGCCTACTTCGACGTGCGTAAGGACCTGCGGGGCCGTTATCCCAAACATCACTGGCCGGAGGACCCGCTCCAGGCGGAGCCGGTTCGGGGCGCGAAACGAAGGTTATGAATCCATTATAGGACGCCCACCGCCTCGCCTACTCCAGCAGGTCCGGGGAAACGACATCCTCGAGGACGCGGACCAGCCGGGGAAGATCCTCCTGCACCACCGCCCACACGATGTCGAGATCGACCGCCAGGTAGTCATGCACCACCCGGTGCCGCATGCCGATCACCTGCCTCCAAGGGATCCCCGGGTGGCGGCGTTGGGTCTCGTCCGACACCCGACGGGCCGCCTCGCCCATCATCTGGATCAGGTGCACCAACGCCAGATTCAGGTTTTCATCGGCCCGGAACCGCTCCTGGTTCAAGCCGGCCACCTTGGAGACAGCCTTCCGCGCCGTCTCCAGCATGTGCACCAGGTATACCGTGTCGTCACGCGGCATACTGTACCACGGCGTTTTCCAAGACCCGGCTCCGGATGAGGCGGTGCAACGACTGCGCGGTGACCAGGTCTACCGGCCGGCCGCCGAACAGCGCCGAAAGCTCCTCCTGGAGGTCCACGATCCCGAGCCCCGGTGACCTGCCCGGCTCAAACTCGACCAGCACGTCCACGTCGCTCTCCGGTCCGTAGTCATCCCGGAGGACCGAGCCGAACAAGGAAAGCCGCAGGACCCCATACCGCCGGCACAGCCCGACCAGCCGCTCTCGATCGTAGCGCAGCCTGGACGCCCCGGCATCGCCGACGCCCACCAGGACGGTCCTGCCGGTCCCGAGCCGGCGCTCCAGCTCGGCTACCAGGGCCGCGTTGGTGAACCCGGTGAGAAGCGGCCCACCCGGCTTGCGGGGCACCGGCACCACGGTGCCATCCGCCGGCGGCGCCTCTGCCGCCGACCGGTCTAGATAGGCCTGAAGCGCCTCCGCCAGGACCGCGCTGCGCGACTGCTGGCGCCGGCGAGCCAGGCGATCAGCCGCTTTGAGCAGCGCGGCGGGGAGAGTGGCGGTGACACGAGCGAAGGGCATACCTGCTCATACTGTGGTCTTATCATCATCATACCTTGATCATATCGATGGCGCAACCCCAGCCCCCGGACCGGATCATTGGATCCACCACTGGTGGCTATGACCGATCCCAGCTGGATGAGGGGCCCGGATCGATCGTGCGGGAGACATACCTGGTGGGCAACCAGGAATTCCCGGAATGATTGACAACCAACCTGCACCAGGCTCCTTTGATCGATGCGCCGGTTTCTCCCTCTGCTGGCCGCGCTGTGGTTGAGCTGCAGTGACCTGGTCCACAATGGAATTCCGGCCGACACCGATCTGGTGCCGTTCGATTCCCTCGACGGGCTGTTCGGCGGATCCCGCATCGCCAGCCAGTGGAATGGAGGGCAAGCCCGCCTGGTCCTCCGCGATCAGGCGGCCTGGGCGGAGGTCTACACCCAGGCGACCGGGAATCCCGACGCCCAGACCATCAGCTTCACCGATCGGGCGGTCTTCTTCGCCGCCACAGGCGCCAAGCAATCCACCGGCCATGACATCACCATCGACGAGGTCCGCAAGGATCGGGAAGGCCGGCTCTACATCGTGGTGCGGGAGATCCGTCCCGGGACCGGCTGCGGGCTCCAGGCCACCCCGACCAGCCCGGTGACCGCCATCCGCACCATCAACGTCTACACCGTCGTGGTCTACATCGAACGGCCCGAAGTGGATCCCTGCACCGTCAGCTGATTGGCCCGCTCCGCGGATCACCGCCCTAGCCAGTACGACAGCTTCACGAGCAACACGTTCTCGGCCGCGGCCCGCGTCAGGTCGGTCAGGCCTCCGCCTAACGAGTAGTCGCCCCGGCCGCTTTCAGCCTCGCGGCCGTGCTGCCACACCAGGAACAAAGTCGAGCTGGGCAGGTATTCCCACCGGAGCACCAGGTTCGATCGGAGCGAGACGGCGGTGAAATCGGGCGATCCCAGGTCCAGATCGACGCTGCCGTCGCGGTCGAAATCGACGCCGATCTCGTCACCCGAGCGGACCAGCCGGTCGTCCAGCGCCTCGAACCGGTCGGCGGGGGACCTCGCCCCGGCGGAGGCCACCCGCCGGAAAGACGTGTGCCGGACGGTCGACACAAAGGGCTCGGCGTAGCCCTGCAGGGTGAGCGTGGGGGTGAAGGTGAGGGTGCCGCGCAGGGTGAGACTGGTGGTCACGTTGTCGAGCCGGGATACGACGTACTCATCCACCCCGTGCACCTGGCCCGATTCGATGTACTGCGCGCCTAACTGACTCCTCCGGAGGCGCGGGCCGATACTCCACTCGTGGCGTGGGTCCGGTCTCCAGGTAAGACGGGGAGCGACGATCAGCCCGTTGCTGCCGTCA
>DASWKS010000494.1:0-10472 GCA_036396495.1 Gemmatimonadales bacterium | reverse complement strand
GAACTTCGGCCATCACTGCTCCCGTTTGAGTTCCACGTTCCAGGTTCGCAGTGCCACAAGTGCGGTGCAAGGTGCGGTGCTGAGTCCCTGGTGCATCGTCCCCGGGATAGCCTCTGTACCCACTCGGCACGAGGCACCCGGCACCGCACGTTGCACCGCACCTGGAACCCTGAACCTGGAACCTGGAACGTTCACGTCAGTTAACCCATTCCGCTATAAAGATATTCGTCTCTCCCGGGCTCTTTGGATTACGGTTTGAGGCCCAGACGAGTTTCTTTCCGTCGGGACTGAACATGGGGAAGCTGTCGAAGTCCTTGTGGGTCGTCACCTTCTCCAGCCCGGTGCCGTCTTCGTTGATCAGATACAGATCGAACGCCCCGCTGCGGGGGCTTTCCCAGTTGGACGAGAAGATGATACGGCGTCCGTCGGGGTGGAAGAACGGGGCAAAGTTCGCGCCGCCCAGTTTGGTGATCTGGCGCGGATTGGAGCCATCGGCGTCGGCCACCCACACCTCGGTGCGGGCCGGCCGCACCAGGCGGGCTTCGAGCAGGCCGAGATAATCGGCCGTGTCCCGAGGGGTGGCCGGGTACGCGGCTCGCCAGACGATCCTGGTGCCATCCGGAGAGTAGAAAGCGCCCCCGTCATACCCCACCCGGTGGGTGATCCGCCGCACGTTCCTGCCATCGACATCCATGACGTACAACTCGATGTCCCAGTCGCGGGTGCTGGTGAAGATGATCCTGGTCCCATCGGGGGAAACCGTCGATTCGGCGTTATAGGCACCGTTGTCGGTCAGCTGTTGCAGATCCGACCCATCGGCTCGGGCGGTGTAGATCTCGAGATGGCCCAGCGGCCACACATATCCGCGGGAATGATCGGGCGGCTCGGGGCAGGCCGGATTGTGCTTGAAGGACGAGCTGTAAAGGACGCGGCGGTCGTTGTCGTAGAAGTATCCGCAGGTGGTGCGTCCCTGACCATTCGACACCCGCCGCAGGCCAGAGCCGTCGATGTTGATGACATACTGCTGGTCGCAGCCTTCGCCCACTTTGTCCTGCCGCTGGAAAATCAGCTGCCGGCCCGACTTCGAAAAATACGCCTCGGCGTTGTTGCCGCCGAAGGTGAGCTGGCGGATGTTCTGCAAATGGTGCTCGCCCGGCTCGGGCTGGACGGACGGACGGACGGACGGGCCGACGGACTGTGGTGCGGAAGTTCCGCCGCAGCCCGCTGCCAACAGTACGAGGAGCAGACCGGCCGTCGGTCCGTCCGTCCGTCGGGCCGTCACATTTCCCCCAGCGCCGCCAATACCTCGGCTGCATGCCCTCTGGGCTTCACTCGTTCGAAGACCTTCGCGATCCTTCCCCGCTCATCGATGATGAAGGTAGTGCGCAGAATTCCGTGGTACTTCCGCCCATACATGCTCTTTTCGCCCCAGGCGCCATAGGCTTCGGCCACCCGGTGGTCGGTGTCCGCCAGCAACGGAAACGGCAAGCTGTACTTCTTCTTGAATTTGAGGTGGGATGCCACGGTATCGGGCGAGACCCCCAGGACCACAGCGCCTGCCTGCTCGACCGCCTTCCAACTGTCGCGGAACTCGCAGGCCTCGGTCGTGCAGCCGCTGGTGTCGTCCTTGGGATAGAAGTAGAGCACCACCCGCTTGCCCTTGAGATCGTCGAGCGAAATGGTCCGGCCGTCCTCGGCGGGCAGGGAGAACGAGGGGGCTTTGGTACCGGCTGTGGCTGTCACCATTACACGGATCCTGACGACGAAACGGAGCCTTTAAGGTAGCTCCGTCAACAGCAAGGCGGGCATTCGCCTGAGCCGTAGCACCGGGGCGTCTCGGCCTCGGCGAAGGTCGCGATCCAGGAAATTCCAGGTGGCGAAGCCGTCCTCGGATGCCGGTTCGAGCAGGTAGGCCGCCAGCAGGCCCAGCCTCTGGTCGGTGGGGACGACAAACCAGCCCGCCGCCGCACCGGCCGGTCGTGCCTGCCAGAGACCCTCCACCCTTACCTCGCGGTGCCCTTCAAACAGGTTCGAGCTCAGCACCAGGCTATCCACCCGGAAGGCTTCGGCGTCCCCTTCCCAGCTGGCCATGAGGCGACCCACCCGAATCCCGTGACGCTGGAGGGCTTCCGCAATGTGGCTGTGCTGCGGCGGCAGCAGGTAGGCGGCGGGCAGGGCTTCCTTCCGCAAAGGAGCGAAGCGGTCGAAGACCGGCATGCGAATGGTCCGGAACACCCCGGTTCTGCGCCGGCGGGAGAACCCACCTGCGCCGTCCCCGGCCGCTTCGGTGATCTCCGCGATGACGTCTTCCTGCCGCGGCTCGGCGAAACGGGAACGGACCGTGACGGAGTCCAGTCGGGGAACACCGGCCCCGACCAGTCGCCGGATGGTGGCACGTTCCTCCGCGGCCAACCGGAGTATCTCGAGCACAAAGTTGTAGCTGGCGGAGACCCGGGTGCGCAGATCGGCGTTGCTGTAGGCCTCGCTCAGAATGGCAAGCCGTCCCCGCATCCCGAACCAATTGGTGCCGAAACGGGGCCGCGGATCGTACGTCTCCCACCCCTGGGTCAGCGAGTCGGGGTGCTGGTTGCGGAAGTTGCCATACCAGTAGACCTCCTGACGATGCCGCTCTCGCATCCGCCGCCGGACCTCGGGAAGAAAACGATCCCGCACGTATTCGTTGGCGGGCGGCGAGTTGGGATTCAGTCCGGGCGAGTAGGTGAGCGCGTAGCCGTGATAGCTGCCGTTGGTGGTGTGCAGGTCGATGAAGAGGTCGGGATCCCAGATCGAGATCAGCCGAGCCGCGCCCCGGGTTTCCGGTGCTTCCTGCTTGAGGTAGTCGCGATTGAGATCGAGACCCTGCCCGTTCGGCCGGAGCCCCACGATGGCGGGCCCGTTCTGGCCCGGGCGATTGCGTTCCCCGGGCCCAAACGCGTCGTTCCCGTCGCTGTTGTAGATCGGCACCAGCAACAGGACCACCGAATCGAGCAGCGGGCGGAGCGACCCCAGGGTCAGGTCGCGCAGCAGCATCAGCGCCGCCTCTTTCCCTTCGATTTCACCCGCATGGATGTTCCCCTGCAGGTAGATCACCGGCTTCCCGCTGCGATGGGCCTCGCCTGGTCCGTCCACCATGGGACGCGCCGCAACGATGTAGGGGACTTCCCGTCCCTGGGGGCTGGTGGCGAGTTGTCCGCGACGGATGCCGGCGCCGGCTCGGGCCAGTGAATCGAGGAAGGTCAGAACGTCGTCATGGCTGGACGTCTCGGCGTAGTTCGTCCGTTCGGCTCGGGTCTGCTGGGCGGATAATCTGTCGGTCAGGTCGGTCAAGTTGGTCACGTCGGTCACAACCGGCGCGCCCAAGATCGCGAACCACTTTACCAAGATCCGAAAAGACCGACTGACCGACCCGACCGACCTTTTTGGGACCGACCCGACCGACCGCATTCAGTGCCGCTCCACCGAGTCCGGCCGCTCCTGGCGGCGATCGACCAGGGTGACCTGGACGGTCGCGCCATCGACCAGACGGTCGAGGCCGCCGACCACCACCAGCTCGCCGGCCTCGAGTCCGCTCTGGACCTCCACGTAGCCGGGGGTCCTGACTCCGAGCTCGACCCGGCGGCGGGCCGCCTTCCCGTCGACCACGATCCAGATGAAGGCGCCGCCCTGAATCTGGGTGATGGCGTCCTCGGGGATCACCACCGCGTTGGGCCGGACTTCGGTGGCCAGCCGGGCCTCGATGAACATCCCTGCCTGCAGAACCCGCTGCGGGTTGGGCACCAGCGCTTTGACCGTGATGGTGCGTCCGGGCAGCTGGACCCGCGGGTCGACGAAATCCACCGTGCCGCTAAAATCGCGGCCGGGCAAGGCCGCCACCTGGAACAACACCCGCTGCCGCTCCCGGAGCCGGTCGGAGTACCGCTCCGGGATCTGAAAGGACGCCCGTTGCGGGTTCACGGTCTGCAGCGTGATCAGCCGGGTCTGATTGGTGACGTAGTCGCCCAGGCTCACCATCCGCGCGCCGGTGACTCCGGCGAAGGGCGCCCGCACTACGGTCCGGTCGAGCCGGACCTGGAGCAGCTCCAGGTTGGCCTGGGTGCTTCGCATCTGGGCCTCGGCCCGCTCCAGGTCGGCCGGAGCGGCGGCCTTGTCGGCCAGCAGCTGGCGGGTGCGGTCCAGGGCCTGCCGGGCCAGATCGCGCTCGGCCTCGGCCCGGGCGACCTGGGACTTGAGCTCGGCGTCATCCACCTTGAACAACGGGGTCCCCTGGTTCACCAGGGCGCCTTCCCGCACCAGGATCTCCACCAGGCGGCCATCGACTTCCGGACGCAGCTCGATGGCCTGGATCGATTCGATCTGCCCGGTGGCGAGAATGGCATCGACCACGGTGTCGGTCACCGCCTCGGTGACCTCGACCGAGACCACGCGGTCCGCGCCGCCCCGGCCCACCGGCTGGCCGCCCTGGGCTTGTTTGCTGCACGCGGCCGCGGTGAGCAACACCGCGCCGAGGAAGATGAATCTCACGGTTCCGTCCTGTCGTTCAGCAATCGGCGGCCCAGCACCGCTTCGAGCCCGGCGACGGCGAGCCGGGTGGCGTAGCGGGACCGGACCACGTTGGCTTCCGCGCTGGTGAGCTGGTCCTGTGCGGCCAGCAGATCGAGAATGGTGGTGGCGCCCGCGCGATAGCGGGTCTCCTGCACCCGAAAATTCTCGCGGGCCACGGTCAGCCCGCTGCGGTCGAGCTCCAGAGTAGCGCGGGCGGTCACGAAGCTGTCGTACGCCAGCGTCACGTCGGCTTCGACTCCCCGCTCCAGATCCTCCCGGACCGCTCGGGCCACGTCGCGGGAGGCCCGGGCCCTCGCCAGGTTGAGCTCGCGCTGTCCATTGTCCCAAAGCGGCAGACTCAGGCTGATCACCCCGGTGCGCCGGGTGAGCGCGTTAGGGAACCAGTTCTCATCGAACGACGAGACGCTTCCGGAGAGCGCCAGGGTTGGCAGGTAGCTGCCCCGGCGGGCCCGGAGGATGGCGTCGGCCTGTCCCTCGTTGGCCCGCGCCACCCGATACTCCGGTCCCACCTGGAGCGCGAGGGTCACCAGGTCGGGCAGCGACAACGGCAGGTCGGGCACCGGCAGGGTATCCAGGGCGACGGCGTCCACCGCTCCCCGGCGTCCGATCCGGCGTCCCAGGTCGAGGCGGGCCGACCGCAGGGCCACCTCGGCCCGGAGTCGCGCCACCTGGGCGTTGTTGCGCTCCAGCACCAGCTGCAGGGAATCGGATTGGACCGCGGCACCGCTGACCACCCGGGCCCGGGCCACCGCCAGGCCCTCTTCGGCCCGCCGCAGCCGACCCTGAGCCACGTCCAGCAGCTCGCGGCCGCCCAGGACGTCGTAGTAGTTCTCCTCGATGAAGAGGGCCGACAGGTACCGGGTCAGGACCTCGTTGGCCTGGGCGCCTTCCAGCTCGGCCCGAGCCCGGGAGAGCTCGGCCAGCTTGCGTCCTCCGGTGAAGATCTCCAGCCGGGCATCGATCCGGGCCGAGGCGTTGCGACGGGCCTGTTGTCCGGTCCCGATGTTGAATTGGTCGATCGAGAAGAACGAGAAATCGCTCGAGGCCGTCACCGACGGGACGACCAGGGTGATGAGCGCCGCCCGCCGGCTCCACTCGGCCGGACCGATGGTGCCGAGGGCCCGGACATAGTCCGGGTCCAGGCGCACACCCTGAGCCAGTGCCTCGGCCAGGGTAACCCGGGGCAGCGAATCGGCCGGGCTCGCCTGGAGCACGGCCAGCAGGGCCAGGATCATCTGCCTAACACCGGCAGGGTGGAAGCAACCTCCTGAGCCTCAGCCGTCCGACGGCGGCGGGCACGGCTGGTGAGCCGGTCGAACAGCAGGTACGCCACCGGAACGAGAAAGAGCGTCAGCACCGTGGAGAAGAGCACCCCGCCCACGATGGCGTACCCGAGCGGCCGGCGCGACTGGGATCCGGCGCCCAGTCCGAGCATGATGGGCATGGCCCCCATCACCGTGGCCACCGAGGTCATGAGAATCGGACGCAGCCGGATCCGGCCCGATTCGAGCACCGCCTCCAGGGTAGAACGGCCCCGCGCCTTAAGCTGGTTGGTGTATTCGACCAGAAGGATGGAGTTCTTGGCGACCAGTCCAATCAGCAGGATCATCCCGATCTGGCTGTACAGATTGATGGTGGATCCGGCGATCCACAGCGTGAAGAGGGCGCCGCTCACGGCCAGCGGGACCGCCAGGAGCACCGTGAAGGGGTGCACCAGCGACTCGAACTGGGATGCGAGCACCATGAACACCACGGCCAGTGCCAGCAGGAAGGCGAAGTACAGGGCGCTGCCGCTCTCGTCCAGCTCGCGCGATTCGCCGCTCAATGCGATGCTGTGGCCGGACGGGAGCACCTCGGCGCCCACCGCGCGCAGCGAATCGATGGCTTCACCCAGCGTGAATCCCGGGGCCAGGCTGGCGGAGAGGGTACTGGACCGCACCCGATCGTAGTGATTGAGCTGGCGCGGACCGGCGCCTTCGGCCACGCGCGCGATGGCGTCGAGCTGGATCAGCTGCCCGTCGCGGCCCCGCAACTGAATGCCCGCCATGTCCGAGGGCGTGGCCCGGGCCTCGGGAGCCATCTGGACCAGCACATCGTACAGCTCGTTGTTGCGGGTGAAGGTACTGACCCGCTGACCGCCCAGCAGCGCCTGCAGCGCGGTCGCGACGTCGCGGACCGGCACCCCCAGGTCTTCGGCCCGGTTACGGTCGAAGGAGACGGTGAGCTCCGGTTTATTGATCCGCATGTCGCTGTCGACGTTGATCAGGCCGTTCACCTGCCGGGCCCGTCTCACCAGGGTATCCATTGCCTCGGCCAGCTGGTCGAAGTCGGGGTGCTTCACCACGAACTGCACCGGCTGGCCGTAGCCGCCGAACGCCGGCGGGTTGTTGGCGAAGGCCATGACTCCGGAGATCTTGGACAGTTTGGGCTGCAGGTCCTGGATGATCTCCTGAGCGGAGCGGTCCCGTTCCGACCAGTCGGTCAGCCGGGTGTAGAGAAACCCGGTGTTCACCCGGCCGCCCCAGGCGATCATGCTGTTGAAGGTCCGGATCTCCGGCGTATCCAGCATCAGCCGTTCCGCCTGCAGTTGGTACTGGGCGGTGTACGCCACGGTGGAGCCTTCCGGCGCTGTGATGGAGATCTGGAAACTGCCCCGGTCCTCCGAAGGGACGAATTCACGCTTGAGGCGGGTGAAGGTGTAGCCTGCCAGCACGGTGATGCCGGCGAACCCGGTCAGGACCACGGCCCGATGCCGCAGCGCGGCTCCGAGCAACTTGCTGTACCCGGTGGCAATGCCGTCGAATCCGGCTTCGAGGGCCTGGTAGAGCCGGCCGTGGCTCTTGGGAACGCGGAGAATCTTGGCGCACAGCATCGGGGTGAGCGTCAGCGCCACGAAGCCCGAAATGAGCACCGCGCCCGCGACCGCGATCCCGAACTCGTTGAACAGACGGCCGGTGGACCCCTTCAGGAAGGCCAGCGGGGTAAAGACCGCCACCAGGGCGATCGTGGTGGCGATGACCGCGAATCCGATTTCGTTGCTGGCATCGAGCGCGGCCTGCTCCGGCGGTTTGCCCAGCTCTTCCTGGTGCCGGTAAGCGTTTTCCAGCACGATGATGGCGTCATCCACCACGATGCCGATCGCCAGCGTGAGCGCAAGCAGCGTCAGGTTGTTGATCGAGAACCCGAGCGCCGCCATGATCGCGAAGGTCGCGACGATCGAGGCCGGAATGGCCAGACCCGGAATGATGGTGGCCCGGACGTTCCGCAGGAACAGGAAGATGATCAGCACCACCAGTCCGGCAGCGATGATCAGCGTCTCCTCGGCCTCCTTGATGGAACGCTTGATATAGACCGATTGATCGTAGCCTTCCTCCAGTTTCACGCCGGCGGGAAGCAACGCAATGATCTCGGGGAGGGCCGCCCGCACCCCGTCGGCGATCTCGAGGACATTGGCCTTCGACTGCCGGGCGATGGTCACACCGACCGACGGCACCCCGTTGGTGCGGAACCGGCTCCGGTCGTCCTCCGGGCCCAGCTCGACGTTGCCGACATCGCGCAGACGGATGACCTGGTTGTGGGCCGAGCTCACCACCAGGTCATTGAACTCGCCCGGGGTCTTGAGCTCGCCCAGGGACCGGACCGTGAATTCACGCCGTTGCGACTCGATCCGGCCCGCCGGGACCTCGACGTTTCGAGCCCGGATGGCGGCGACCACGTCCTGCACCGTCAGCCCACGGGAGGCCAGGGCGCTGGCCGACAGCCAGACCCGCATGGAGTAACGCCGCTCACCCCGCAGGTCGGCCCGCGCCACGCCCGGAATGGTCTGCAGCCGCCGCTTGACGATCCGGTTGGCCAGGTCCGACAGCTGCATCAGATCGTGTCTCTCGCTGGTAAGCGACAGGAACATGATGGGCCGCGCATCGGCGTCCTGTTTGGACACCACCGGCTCTTCCACTTCCTCCGGGAGCCGTCCGCGCACCCGCGACACCTTATCGCGGACGTCCTGGGCCGCGGCCTCGATATCCCGGTCGAGATGGAACTCGAGGTTGATGTTCGAGTTCTGCTCCGAGCTGGAGGAGGTCATGGTCCGGAGCCCCTCCAAGGAGGAAAGCTCCTCCTCCAGCACGTCGGTGACGGCGGTCTCCATGACCTGGGGATTGGCACCCCGGAGGTTAGTGCGCACCGACACGATCGGCGGATCCACGTCGGGGTATTCCCGGACCGAAAGCTCGCGGTACCCGAGCACCCCGAACAGCACGAGGGCCACGCTCAGCATGCTGGCGAGCACGGGACGGCGGATGGCGGTATCTGAGAGTTTCATATGGGCGCTGGGCAAATCGCGAGTCGCGAGCGGCCCCGAGACCGGCCCCGGGACCCCCCCGGGAACCTCCTCATGACCGATGAATCGCGACGCGCGACTAATAGATACGCAGAGGTCCCCCCCGATGTTACTTTAGGCCCCCATGTCTCGCAGCCGGCTCTCCGGGGCCCAGCAGGCACAACTGATGTACCTGGAAGGGCTCCGCCCCAAGTTCGAGCGGATCCACCGCTTGATCGAGGAGATCGCGAACTTCCAGGGCGGGGAATCCACGATCAAGACCCTGATCCGGTTGCTGGACGAACAGCGGCACGGGGCCTCGACCCTCTTGCTCAACTCCCTGGCCGACAACCTCGGCATGATGTCCACCGTGGCACGGCGGGGGGGAGGGCATCAGATGCGGGTCCGCGCCCTGCGGGAAGGGTTTTCAGGCCTCAAGACGAATTTCGAGGGCGCCTTCCGGCAGGCGTCGACCCCTCGGGAGGCGCCGAAGGACGAAGACGAGGAGAGGTCGTGAGTTACGGCTTGGCGGAACCCGCCGGGGCCGGTTCCTTGATAACCTTGTCGACCAGGGGACCGGCCAGCAGGATCACCATGAACGTCACCAGCGCACCGATGAGCAGGGTGACAAAGGTGAGAGCCCCGATTATCAGGAAGGCGCCGAGACCGGCGAGGACCACGCCGAGCAGATCGATCATGTGCAACCCCTGCCCGCACCGGGCGTTACCTGAAGCGACGCGAGGGCGGTAAGTTAGACGCTTCCGCACCGACCGCACACCCCCTGACCCAGTTGGAGGAAGTTATGCGCTGGATTAACGCTCTTGCCGCCCTCAGCGTCGTGGCACTGCCGCTGTCCGCCCAGGAAAAGGACCCGGACAAGAAGGTCGCCGGGGGTGGCACCCTCCCCGTCGGGTGGAGTGCCCGGCTGGACAAGGCGGACGCGTCGTTGGCCAACGTCAAGTTCGCTGCGATGGGCAGCGGCTGGCACGTCACCACCGGGCCCGCGGTCGTCCTCTGGAAGGAAGCCGATAACACGACCGGCGGGTTCCACGCCGTGGCGTCCTTCACGCAGACCAAGGCGCCGGCCCATCCCGAGGCCTACGGGATGTTCATCGCCGGCAAGAACATGAAAAACGACAGCACCGTCACCTACACCTATTTCATCATCCGGGGCGACGGGAAATACCTCGTAAAGAAGATGACCGGCAAGACCGCCGCCAATCTCACCCAGGGCTGGACTGAAAGTGCGGCGGTGGTAAAGCAGGATTCAGCCGGGAAGCAGACCAACAAGATCGAGGTTTCTGCCGGCCAGGACGGCAAGGTGAGCTGGAAGGTGAACGGCCAGGAGGTGTACTCCGCCACCATGACCCCGGCCGAGCTCAACGGGGTCGTCGGACTGCGGGTGAATCACAACCTCGACGTGCATGTGGATGGGTTCGGGGTCCACAAACTCTAGTCGAAGCAGTCGAAGGCGTCGAAGGCGGTCGAAGGGGTAACAAGCTCGACCGCCTTCGACTGTCTTCGACCCCTTCGACTCTTCGACCGTCTTCGACCCAAGCGGGCTAACGGCGTTGCCGTTAGCCCGCCTTGA
>DASWKS010000493.1:0-4580 GCA_036396495.1 Gemmatimonadales bacterium | reverse complement strand
CGCGGATCGGCTTCGAGCCCGACCACCACCCAGGCGTCGGGCCGGACCAACACGGCCACGGAATCCCTCCCCGGGGACGGAGTGCGCAGGGCTCGGAACGAGCTGCTCCGGACCTGGAGGCCTTCGGCGCCCCGGCCACATGCCAGGCCGGTGGCCCGCACGGCGCGGTAGATCAGTCCATTGGCGGACAGGGCCACCAGGTCGCCGGCCGGCGGTGCCAGATCCTGCAGCTCTGCGACGCCGAGCTGGACCGCCGCTCGGAGGGTCTGGGCTCGGGTGGTCCGGGCCACCTGGCGGCCGAGCGCGCGCTGCAACGCGGTGAGGCTGCCTAAAGCCGCTACCAGGAGCAGGGTGGTGAGGATCACGGCCACGAGCGCCTCCGCCAGCGCGAACCCCCGCCGGGTCAGGTGCATCGCAGTCGCACCATGGCGGTGTCCGAGACGGGCCCGCCCGGCAAGGGGACGGTGACGATGACCGAGACGATCCGGGTGTCGCCATCGGTCCCGATGGTCCAGGACTCGAGCCGGTCGGGGAAGCTCTCCGACCCGCTCGCCAGCGAGGCACAACGGGGTGAGCTGCCCGCGGCTGCGGCCCGGAGCTGGTCCAGCCGGGCCAGGGCGGCGAGCGCGGCCTCGGCGCGGGCCCGGCCGCGGGTTCCCAGGCGGATGCTGTAGCCGAGCCCCGCCGCGACCGGGACCACACCGGCCAGGAGCACCAGGCCCGCTACCAGGACCTCGACCAGAGAATGACCGGACCGGCCGCGCATGGGGACAATCTGCCGGCCCAATCGCGGTCCGGCGTCATCGGAACCACGCAATCCGGGGCTCAACCAGCGCAAGCAAGAAGGGCGGGCCACCGGCCCGCCCTTCTCGAGTCTACGATCGTGCGACCCGGTGACTCAGTATATCTGGCTCCAGCCCCGGCTGACCGGGGCCGGCACAGCCGCGCCATTCATCGCGTTTTCGATGGCACAGCGAGAGTAGTTGATCTCCGCGTTACCACCGATGGTGCCGGCTTCATCGATATTCACGCCTTCGGTGAGGACCGCCCCGGTAATCTTGTTACCGGTGCCCGTGATTTTCATTTGGCCGCGCACCAGGATCAATCCGGCCCACTCGAAGCCACCCACCAGCACCAGGTCGCCCTCGACCAGCAGAATGCCCTGACCCCGGTTGCCGGCGGCGAACTGGGTTTCGGCCCCGGTGCCATGCACTGTCGGGTAGAACGTCTGGCAAGCCGCGACGGAGCCAACGCCCCGCCAGGGTTCACCGAAATTCAACGGTTGGGTCTTGTCGCAGGCACCGGCCCCGTCGAGCACAGGCTGCACGCCGTTGTAGGGTGTCACCAGATCCAGGGTTTTCACATTCGGCTGCGAAGTCAGGTTGTTGAACGTGAAGTCCAGGAAGTTCTGGAAGGTCGCCGAGGTGACTGTCGGATCGTAGGTGACCTGCTTGGTCGGGAAGCCGGCCACGTGCTTGAGATCCGCGCCGCTTGCCCCGGTTTCGCCGGAGCTCCGGATCCCAACCAGGTCATCTGAGTTTCCCGGGGCCGGGTACCCAACCGGGCAATCGGCCTCAGCCCAGCCCTCTGGCTTGGCGTTGTATCCAGAGACATCGAGCGCGTTCCCGTTGAACTGGATCGGGTCCTGCACCGTTATGGCCGCGTTGACGCTGAAGGTCGGCCGCACCAGACGGACCAACTGGGCGACCGTATGCGTGGCCATGACCCTATTACCGCCCGCCAGCCTTTGGCCGGTGGAACGCACCAGGAAGAGCTCGTTGTTGAGCCGTCGGATCGAATCGGTCCACACCCGGCCGGCCATGTTCTGCACAGTTCCGGTAAACTCGATTTCACCCGGTGCACCCGGCTCATACACCGGGAGAGCCCCGTAATCGTCGGCCTCCAAATTGGACATCGCCCACGCAATCCCGGCCTCGGCGCTTTCGGATGCCTCGGTGGCCCAGACGGTGTTATAGCCGCTTACCTGCTCCACCCGGCTCACGAAGAACGAGCCGGCGACCAGCGCGCCCATGACGACCAGGGCTAACACCGCCATGACCAGGGCCATGCCGCGCTCATCACGCAACCGCGAAACTGGCATCCATGCCTCCGATGCAGAATTCATCAATGTCTCAGCGTGTTGCGCAGAGCAACACGAGTTGTGGTGATCATAGTGCGGTTGGCCATTCGGGTCCCGGCCAAGGCGACCTGGGAGCCGGTCCGCCCTAACAGCTGAACCTCGATGGTGCGCACATCGACCGGGTTACCCACCCCCGGGGCGACTGGCACGCCGTTCTTGTTGTAATAGGTGAGCATGAACCCGGTTATTGGATCCATCGGACCCGCCACCGCCCGATAGGCCCCTTCACCAGCTGAGATGGACCTGGCACCCAGATAGGTAAGTCCGTCGGCGTCGACGAAGCTGCCAAACCTCATCCGCTCAAACCAGCGGACCGGGGAGCCGTAGGACAAGTTCGCGTCGACCACGTCATCGGTGCCGTCAAACTTGGTAGAGATCCCCTCGGCCGAAACGGTCAGTATGATGGCCGGGTCGCCGCCGGCCCCACAGATCCCGTTGAGATCGATGGCGGTGATCTTGGCGTCGAGCCACTGATCGTCGCTGGATATCGTGGGAGTGTTCTCGACAAAGACCTGGAAACTATCGCTCGGCAAGGGCTCCCTAATCCCTAGCACCGGCTTGCGGATACGAAGGGTCCCTTCGCCCCCGTTGGGAAGGCTCCACGCGCCACAGAGGGTGGAGAACCCGCGGCTGGCGCGGAACTGAATGAAATTGGTCCCGATCGCCTCGATGTCTGATCGCACCGCTCCCGGCCCTGCCAGTTCGCTGATATTCGAGTCGTAGCCGATTTCACGCAGCTCCAATGGGACCGCCAGGCCGCCAACACGTACGTTGGACTGCATGTCCGCGGTGATCATCTGGGCTCGCGAGACCCGCATCGAATTGACCAGGATGCGGGTGAGGGCGGCTCCGACCAGGAGCATCATCACCATCACCACCATGATCTCGACCAGGGTAAATCCTCGGCGTCCGCGCATAGTCAGATGCTGCAGTCGACGGTGGTGCTGAGAGTGTCGGTGCGGGCTCGCCCAGCACTGACGGCGTAGGTACTGAAGACATTCACGGTCCTGAGCTCCCCGTTGGGGACGATGGTCCAGGTCTGGCTCACTTTGTACATGGTCTGGGCTCCGGCCGAGTTGGTGAACTGGGCGTGGATACAGGCCGGAACCGTAGAGCGGCCGTAGGCCCGCAGCATGTCCATCCGCCAGGCGGCGAGCTGGGATGCCTGGGTGGCGATCCGGCTGCCATTCAGGGTCCGGGTGACGGAGCCGGAACCGGCAGCCAGCGCCATCAGGCCGATGCCGAGCATCGTGATCGCTATCAGCATCTCGACCACGGTAAAGCCGGATCGATGAGCACTCATTGAAGCCTCCCGTAGCCGGAGATCACCACGCTGTCGGCCTTGCCCGCCCGCGTAACTCGGACCGTGACCGGTGCGCCCACATTGGTGAGCCCGGTGGGCTGGAATTTGATCAGGGGTGCGGTGTACGCGACCGCGACGCCGTAGGCATTCGTGAGGTTCAGCACCGCCCCCACGGTATCGAGTCCGCCGCCCCCGTCCGTCGTGGTGACCCAGGCCTTGGTCGCGTTGAAGTTCACGACGGTCGACTTGCGGGTCTGCAGCGCGTGGATCCGCGCTCGGGCATACATGCTGGCGACAGCCGAGCGGGCCGACCGCACCTCGCTCCGGATCACGGTTTCACGGACTTTCGGCAGCGCGATGGCCATGAGCAGCCCCGCCACGACGATCGCGATCAACATCTCCACCAGGGAGAAGCCTGAGTTGGGCCGGAGCCGCTTCGGTAGATTGGGCATGGTATCAACCGGGAATGGAAGCAAGTTCTACGCCCCCCAGAGGTTTGGCCCCCTAAGTCGGGATCGCACAAAGCTGCGTAGTGAGATTGCCAGAAAAGTAGACAGTGAAGAAGCGTCTACTTTCCCATCATAATTCTTTTCTCCGCAACATACTACTGCTGCGTAACCACAACGACCCTGGCTCGTTCTTCGACAGCCGCCTACGGCGCGCAGGTGATCAGGCCTTCGACTGTGGCCGGTCCGGCCGGCCCACCGGTGCCAATGAACACTCCGCAGGTCCAGGTGGTCTTCGGAGCGGCCGAGGCGACCGCACCCCAGCCGGTCAGCGTGACATTGGAGAGGACGATGGTTACCCCGACCGACTGGTTGTAGGTAAGCGCCGCCGAGGGCAGCGGACCGTTGTAGTACGCCTGGTTGTCCGCGCTGAAGGCCTCCTGGGAGGTGACCAGGTTCCGCAGGTCGCCCTTCATCTGCGCCAGCACGGCCTTCTCCTTCGTGAGCTCGAACTTCGGGATAGCGATGGCCGAGAGGATCCCGATGATCACAACCACGATCAGGAGCTCGATCAGGGTAAAGCCTCGGCGGTTTCGCATATCCGGTTTCGTCTGGGTCCGTGGTTAGTGGGTGATGCGGAAACCGGGACGGCGCCTGCCGTCCCGGCCTCCACCCCGCCTCACATTACGAG
>DASWKS010000492.1:0-1620 GCA_036396495.1 Gemmatimonadales bacterium | reverse complement strand
GTGGACTATTCCGGCCGGTCGGTCATCGTGGTGGGCCCGGAGCTCCGGCTGCACCAGTGCGGCCTGCCCAAGGCGATGGCGGTGGAGCTGTTCAAGCCGTTCATCATCCACAAGCTGGTGGAGAAGGGCATCGCCGAGACGGTCAAGCGCGCCAAGAAGATCGTGGAGCGCGAGAGCCCGGAGGTGTACGAGATCCTGGAAGAGATCATCCAGGATCACCCGGTGCTGCTGAACCGGGCGCCGACGCTCCACCGGCTGGGCATCCAGGCGTTCGAGCCGGTGCTGGTCGAGGGCAAGGCCATCCGGATCCACCCGCTGGTCTGCGCGGCGTTCAACGCCGACTTCGACGGCGACCAGATGGCGGTGCACGTGCCGCTGTCGTTCGAGGCGCAGCTGGAGGCGCGGCTGCTGATGATCTCGTCGAACAACGTGCTCAAGCCGTCGGACGGCCGTCCGGTGGCCGAGCCGTCGCAGGACATGGTGCTGGGCAGCTACTTCCTGACCAAGCTGCCGCCGGGCTTCGAGGAGGAGCTCCGGCGGGCCGGGGCGGGGAAGAGCGAGGACGCCAGGGCGCGGCTGTGGAAGACGTCGAAGTTCTTCGGGAGCCTGGCCGAGATCGAGATGGCGCTGCTCAACGGGAGCGTGGGCTACCACTCCGCGATCCACTTCTGGTACATCCCGCCGGCGGAGACCGCCGACGAGGAGGCGCGCCGGCCCCGCTGGCTGCGCACCACGGTGGGCCGGGTGCTGTTCAACAGCATCCTGCCGCGGCGGGTGGTGGCGGAGCTCGGCTTCCGCGACGACCTGATGAAGAAGAAGAACCTCTCGGAGCTGGTGCTCCAGAGCTACCGGCGTGCGGGGCTGGCCGATACGGTCACCTTCCTCGACCGGCTCAAGGACTTCGGGTTCCGCTTCGCCACGATGGGTGGCGTGTCCATCGGCGTCGAGGACCTGGAGATCCCGGCCGAGAAGGCCGAGCTGCTCTCCGAGGCGGACGCCCGGGTCAAGCGGTTCCAGCGGGCCTACAACACCGGCCAGATCACCTTCGGCGAGCGGTACAACAAGGTGATCGACGCCTGGACCCACGCCAACAACGACGTGGCCGAGGCGATGATCAACTCGATGCGGGTCTCCCGCGGCGGGTTCAATCCGGTGTTCATGATGTTCGACTCCGGGTCACGCGGCAGCCGGGACCAGATCCGGCAGCTCGCCGGCATGCGCGGCCTGATGGCCAAACCGCAGAAGAAGCTGACCGGCGGCATCGGCGAGATCATCGAGAGCCCGATCAAGTCAAACTTCCGTGAGGGGCTCACCGTGCTCGAGTACTTCATCTCGACCCACGGCGCCCGGAAGGGTCTGGCGGACACGGCGCTCAAGACCGCCGATGCGGGGTACCTCACCCGCCGCTTGGTGGACGTGGCGCAGGACGGCGTCATCACCGCCTACGACTGCGGCACGGTGGACGGCATCGAGATGACCGCGCTGGTGGAAGCGGGCGAGATCATCGAGACGCTCGGTGACCGCGTGCTGGGCCGCGTGGCGCTGGAAGACATCATCGATCCGTTCCGCAACACGGTGCTGCTGCAGGCCGGCGGCGAGATCGACGAGGACAAGGACGCG
>DASWKS010000491.1:0-2932 GCA_036396495.1 Gemmatimonadales bacterium | reverse complement strand
GGCGAATCCAGGGCTATGCCCGCTCGACCCTGCGGGACGGGGTAAGACAGCTCACCGAGTTTTTCGTCCGGCCCGGTTCCCAATCGGCAGGGCTGGGACGGGAGCTGCTGCAGCGTGCCTTTCCGGCTGACTCCTCGCGGGCCCGTATCCTCCTGGCTACCCCTGACACTCGCGCGCTGGTTCGCTATCTCAAGACGGGCCTTTCGGCCCGCTTTCCGGTCTTTCATTTTCACCGGTCGCGCCGGACCCTGTCTCATCCGGCGGAATTGCGGGTGCACCGGCTGACCGATTCCCCGAATGACGTCGAACAGCTGGCCGCCATCGATCGGGAGATCCTGGGGTTCAGCCGCGACCCGGATCATCGCTGGCTGTTGAGTCAGCGCGAGGGCTACCTGTACCACCTGGGCGACCGGCTGGCGGGCTACGGATACGTAGGCCGGTATTCGGGGCCGTTTGCGACCCTCGACCCGGCATTGATCGGTCCGATCCTCACCCACGCGGAGAGTGCCTCCCCGGAGGAGGAATTCGGGATGGAAGTTCCGCTGATCAACCGGGCGGCGCTGGACTATCTTCTGGGCGCGGGGTATCGCATGGACGACTTCGTGAATTACTTCGCGAGCGATGTTGCCATCGGCGATCTGGAACGGTACCTCGTGACGACGCCTTCGTTTTTCCTGTGAGCGGGCGAGCATCCGGAGCCGGTCGTGGCTGAAACTCCAACCAGTCGCACCCCGTTGTACGTGGCGCTGATCGGCGCCATCGGCCTGGTATTGGCCGGGGCTGCCATCGGGCGAGGTTTCTCCGACGCGCGGCTGGCGGAGCGATACGTGAGCGTCAAAGGGGTTTCGGAGCGGGAAGCGAAGGCCAACCTGGCGCTCTGGCCTATCCCTCTGGTCGCCGCCAACGATGATCTGGCGCTGGCCCAGACCCAGGTGGCGCGCAGCACGGAACGGATCAAGGCCTTCCTGGTCCAGCACGGGCTGGACACGTCCCAGGCCCAGCTCCAGGCACTCCGGGTGACCGATCGCCAGGCCAATCCCTATCAGGCCGGAGAGGCCGGCCGACGCTTCATCATTCGCCAGACGCTGATCCTCCGATCCACCGAGCCCGACAAGGTGCTGGCCGCGAGCCAGCGGGTGGGGGAGCTGGTGCAAGCCGGCGTGGTGCTGTCCTCCGGAGAAGAGTATGGACCCGGCGGGCCGACCTTTCTCTTCACCAACCTCAATGAGATCAAGCCCGCCATGATCGCCGAAGCCACCTCGCGCGCCCGCGAAGCGGCGGAGCAGTTCGCCCGGGATGCGGGCAGCCGGCTGGGCGGCATCCGGCAGGCCAATCAGGGCGTGTTCGTGATTCTCCCGCGGGACCAGGCCCCCGGCGTCACGGAAGAGAGCCAGCTGTTCAAGATGGTGCGCGTGGTCTCGACGGTGGATTACTACCTGCGGTAGCGACGGACCGACGGACCGACGGACCGACGGACAAGGAGGGGCGATGGATAAGCAAGTGGTGGCACTGCTCATACCGATCCTGGCGCTCTCCATCCCGGTCGTGGCGGTGATCTTCAACGGGCTGCTCAAGATCCAGAAGATGAAGCTGGAGGAGGCGCGGCTCAGGCACACCGCGGAGCCGGCCTTGCTGGCCGAAGTGGACGAGCTGCGGCAGGACCTGCAGCAGGTACGGGGTGAGCTGACCGAAGTACAAGAACGGCTCGACTTCACCGAACGCCTGCTGACTTCCCGCACCCCGGAGGGTCCGGCTCGATGAGCACCAGGGTTGAAGTCACCCGAGCCGGTATCGGCTTCGGTTCCGCGCTCGCGATCACCATCTCGTGGACCGCCAACAAGTCCCTGTTCTGGGCGATCGTGCACGGATTGCTCAGTTGGATCTACGTGGTCTACTACGCCCTGCGGTACCACTTCTGATCCCACCGGGGTTCGGCGCGCCCCTCGCGCGCTTTCCCGGGCGTTGATTTTTGGATACAATTGCGGATGCACAAGACCCATCCCGAGTCGCGCCGCACCAATCCCGAGAACGTCATGCGTCGATCTCCTGGCTGCCGCCTGCTGCTGTGTGTTCTTCTGGTCCCCGGCTCCCTCGCGGGTCAGGCCACCGACTACGACCTGGTCATCCGGAACGGCCGAGTCCTCGACGGCGGCGGGAATCCGTGGATTCGGGCCGATGTCGCCATCCAGGGCGGCCGGATCGTCCGGGTCGGACGGGTCACCGGCCGAGGCACCCGCGAGATCGATGCGGCCGGCAAGTACGTGTCACCCGGGTGGATCGACATGATGGACCAGTCGGCACCCCTCCTGGCCCGCCAGGGACTGGCCGAGAACAAGGTCCGCATGGGAGTCACGACCGCGTTGTCGGGCGAAGGGGGCACGCCGGTCCCCGCCTCGCAGGCCGCCGAGTGGTTTGCCGGGCTGGAGCGGACCGGGATCAGCGTCAACTTCGGTACCTACTACAGTGCGACGGCCACCCGTCGCGCCGTCCTCGGGAGTCAGGACCGGGCGCCGACCCCGCCGGAGCTGGATCGGATGCGGGCCATGGTCGACACCGCGATGCGGGCCGGCGTCCTGGGCATCACCACCGCCTTGATCTACCCGCCCAGCAGCTATCATCGCACCGATGAGCTGGTCGAGCTGGCGAAGGTATCGGCCAAGTACGGCGGCTTCTACGCCAGTCATATCCGGGGTGAGGGGAGGGAGCTGCTCGAAGCCATCGGCGAGGCCATCACCATCGGCGAGCAGAGCGGCGCACCGGTTGAGGTCTATCACCTCAAGGCCGCGTACCAGCCGGGCTGGGGTACCCTGATGAAGCAGGCCGGCGCCCTGGTCGATTCAGCCCGGGCCCGCGGGGTGGACGTGGCGGCCGACATGTATCCCTACACCGCGGGCGGCACCGGGCTCGAGGCCACCATCCCCTCGTGGGCATT
>DASWKS010000490.1:0-5169 GCA_036396495.1 Gemmatimonadales bacterium | reverse complement strand
ACGCTGACCCCGGTGAAGTTCAGACCGGCACCGACATAGAGCCACCGGAGGCTCTCGGGAGCGAACCGGTATTTGAGATCCGCGTTCATACCCCAGGCGGAGCCGGGATCGACAAAGTAATAGTCGAAGGAAGGATAGAATTCGAATCGATTGGCGATCGGGATCGAGAGTTGCGCGCCGATCGCAAAATCTTCCAGATCGAAGTTGTACGAGATACGTGGCCCCAGATGCACCCGATTGGTCTGGGCCTGGGTCATTCCTGCCAGCCCGCAGACCAGCCCGAGCGACACCATCGCAACCCGCGGTCGGAACGTCATGCATGGTCCTCCGTTGAGGAAATCCCCCGCGGTTGGGGCGGGAGTTGAGGAAGGGACGCGGGAACATGTCGCCGCCCACACATCGGCGGATTAGATTCGCTCTCAACCCCTTCCCTACTGCACCAATTGTCAGCAGCTATCACCGATCGGGCCCGGCTTCACGGGGACAGAACCGCGATCATATCGCCCGGGGGTCGATTCTCCTATCTCGACCTGGACCAGGCCTCGGCCCGGGCCGCTGCCTGGCTGCTGGCGGGCGGCGCGGATCTGAAGGAGGCCAGGGTCGCCTTCCTGGTTGCACCCGGGTTCGACCACGTCGTGACCCAGTGGGCTATCTGGCGCGCAGGGGGGATCGCTGTTCCCCTGGCCCTGTCGCATCCGCCGGCGGAACTGGACTACGTGATCCGGGATGCCGAAGCCGACATCGTGATCGCCTCGCTGGATCGGGCCGAGCTGGTGGCGCCGCTGGCGATCTCCAGGGGGGCTCGGTTTGGGACGCCCGAGGATTTCGGTGGGGAGGGGCTGGCGCCGCTTCCGGTGATTCCGGCTGATCGCCGGGCCATGATGGTCTACACCAGCGGAACGACCGGCCGGCCCAAAGGCGTGGTCACGACCCACGCCAACCTGTCGGCCCAGCTGACCTCACTCATCTCCGCGTGGCAGTGGACGGCGGACGATCGGATTCTGCTGGTCCTGCCGCTGCATCACGTCCACGGGATCGTGAACGTGTTGGGCTGCGCCCTCTGGAGCGGTGCCGCGTGTGAGATGCCGCCGCGGTTCGATGCCGAGCAGACCTGGGCCCGGCTGGCCTCGGGCGAGCTGACGCTCTTCATGGCGGTCCCCACCATCTACCGCCGGCTCATCGCGTCCTGGGACCAGGCGAGCCCGGCCGTTCGCCGGACGAGGAGCGCCGGGTACCGTTCTTTGCGGCTCATGGTGTCCGGCTCCGCCGCGCTCCCCGTAGCCACGCTGGAACGGTGGCGGGAAATCAGCGGCCACGTGCTGCTGGAGCGTTACGGCATGACCGAGATCGGTATGGCCCTCTCCAATCCGCTGGTGGGTGAACGCCGTCCCGGCTTCGTCGGGACGCCGTTGCCGGGGGTGGAGGTCCGACTGGTCGACGAGCAGGGCGCGACAGTACCTCCGGGCACGGCGGGAGAGATCGAAGTGCGGGGACCGACCGTGTTTCTGGAATACTGGCGTCGGCCCGAAGCCACTCGCGACGCGTTCCGGGATGGGTGGTTCCGCACCGGGGACATGGCCGTCATCGAAGCGGGAGCCTACCGGATCCTGGGACGTACCAGCATCGACATCATCAAGACCGGAGGCTACAAAGTCTCGGCGCTCGAGATTGAGGAGCTACTGCGCACCCATCCGTCCGTGGCAGAATGCGCCGTGGTCGGCGTAGAGGATCCCGAATGGGGCGAGCGAGTCTGCGTGGCGGTCGAAATCGCACCCGGGCAGGCGCTATCGCTCGAGGCACTCCAGCGGTGGGCGAAGCAGCGGCTGGCTCCCTACAAAATCCCCAGGAGCCTTTCGTGCGTGGACTCGCTGCCGCGAAACGCCATGGGGAAAGTGATGAAGCCTGAGGTCGCGAGATGGTTCAGCTAATGCAGTTCCAACTGGTTTCCCCAAGAGCGGGTGCGCCCGCGCGCTGCACCTGTTTGGCTGCAGAGCGAGGATCCAGGAAGTTTTCGATCCTTGATGTCCGGGAGAAATGGCCCTAGAGTGGCGGGAGTCCGACCGGGACTATCTGCTGGAACAATCCGGCCAGCGCCAGGACGGCCTCCTCTCCCCGAGGCGGGCCGACGATCTGCATTCCGACCGGCATCCCTTCACGGTCCAGTCCGCATGGCACCGACGCGACCGGCAGCCCGGTGAGACTCAACACAAAGGTGGGAGCGATCCAATCGACGTAGGTCTGCATATCCCGCCCCGCCACCGTCCGTGGGAAATTCTCCTCCACCGGGAATGGCGCCACTGCCATGGTCGGGGTCAGCAGGTGGTCGTACCGCTCGAGTAGCTGCCGAAGCTGGTGCCAGATCCTACCCCGGACCTGCTCGGCGGCCGCGAGGTCCAGCACCCGGCCTTCGAGCCCGGCTCTGGTGTTGTTCCGTACGTTCACGCCGAAGCCGTCGATCCGGTCCAGCCGCGAGTACATCCAAGTGACGAACCAGAGCCCTCTCAGCGAGAGAAAAGCCTCCCGTCCGGCCGAGAGGTCGAGTTCGATTTCATCCACCGCGATCCCGGACCGCGCCATCAGCTGGACCGCGGACCGGCAGACCGACTCCACCCCGGGATCGAGGCCGATGCCGGCAACGGCCGGGCAATAGGCGACTCGAAGGCCCGCCCGCGGTCCGGCGCGGACCGCGGCGAGAAAATCGCGTCCCTCGACCGGCTGACCCAGCGGCGCCAGCGGCGTCGGCCCCGCCATCACCTGCAACGCCAAAGCCACGTCCTCGGCCGTTCGCGCCATTGGACCGGTGACTTGCAGGGTGTCCCAGGCCCAATCGGTCGGGTAGGTCGGTACCAGCCCAACCGAAGGTCGCAAGCCGACCACGCCGCAGAAGGACGCGGGAATCCGGAGCGACCCTCCCAGATCGGTGCCCTCGGCGATCGCAATCATCCCGGTCGCCAGCGCGGCGGCACCACCGCCCGTTGATCCGCCAGCACTCCGCTCCGGGTTCCAGGGATTACGGGTGCGTCCGAATACCTCGTTCCAGGTGTTGCCCCCCGCGGCAAACTCGGGGGTGTTGGTCTTGCCGATCACGATGGCCCCGGCGGCGCGAAGCCGCCGTACCACGAGGGCATCCTCGGTGGGAACGTGATCACGGTAGAGGGGTGAGCCATAGGTCGTGCGCAACCCTGCGACCGGAGTCACGTCCTTGATGCCCACCGGAACGCCGGCCAGCGCGCCGGGGTCTTCGCCCCGGGCGATCAGCTGCTCCAGCGCGCCGGCTTCATCGCGCGCCCGTGGATTCAGCGTGACAATGGCGTTGAGGCTGGGATTGAACCGGTCGACTCGCTCCAGAACCGCGTCGAGCGCGTCGACCGGAGACAGGGAGCGCTCCCGAATCGAGCGGGCAACATCGAAGGCCGAAGGGAACAGCTGTCCGTCCGCCCGCCCGCCCGTCCGTCCGTCTATGGTATCGGCCATTCACCCAGCCAAGCCACGGCCCGGCAGAACGCCGCTTCCCCGCCTTTGAACTTCCACGGGAAACAACCCACGATGCAGCGCCGGTTCTGCAGCTCGGCGTCGTCGATGGACCCTCCCATGTTCTCGATGTGCATGCAGTCGTGGGGAAAGAGAGCGTTGTGGGTGAGCTGGTAGGCGGAATCGGGGAACATCTCCTCCACGCCCTGCTTGCCGCCGAAAAGCTGTTCGGCCCTCGCCCGCACCCGATCGCACTGGCCGTGCATTCCCTTTCCGAGGAAGCGCCCGATGGGAAGGTTCATCGGGTGATCGGTCGAGACGCAATCGACGCCCCAGATGTGGATCTTTTTGTCGAGCAGCCAGGGGACCAGGTCAGGGTGGGCGCCCGGGTGCATATGGATGTAGCGCTCCTCGTCCGGCTCGGCGCCGAACTGGGCATAGCGATGCCACCCGGTGTGGAGTATCAGCAGATCGCCGGTCTTCACCGTGACCCGACGCTCGATCATTTCCGGGGTGTAGACCCCGAGGTCGTGCATCTCATCGCGCAAATCCACCACCGCGCCGGGCCCGCACAACCACTCGACCGGAATCTCGTCGATGGTGCGGCCCGCAGTGACGAAGTGCCGGGGCGCGTCGAGATGGGTCCCCATGTGGTTCGAGGTCTGGATGTACTGCGCGTTCACGCCGTGCTCCGCCTTGCGCTTGATGTACTTCACCTCGAAGGGTGGGTAATAGGGCCAGAACGACACCTCCTGGTTGAGTGGCTGCGAGAGGTCGTAGATCCGCATTATGCCTCCTCAGATACCGTCACCGGCGCCGGCTCGGCGCGCATGAGCAGATAGTAGACAACGAAGGACACGGCCGTCGCCGAAAACCAGGCGCCGCGGAACAGGAACGCCAGCGAAGGGTGCAGCGTCCCGGCCAGCGCCACCAGTACCCCGGCGGCCAGGGCACCCACGGCGCGGCGGTTCACCCCCTGGCGATAGGAATACCGGCCGCCGACCCGGTAGAGATCCCGCACGACCAGCTGCCGCCGGCGAATGACGAGATAGTCGCACACCAGAATGCCGGCCACGCCACCCAGCAGGCCGGAATAGCTGAGCAGCCAGGTTTGATAGGAGTCCAGCAGCTTCCAGGGGAAAATCAGCACGCCGATCAGGGCGGCAATCAGACCGCCCACCCGGGAGCTGATCCGGCGCGGGCTCAGGTTGGCGATGCTGTTCGCGGGAGCGACCACGTTGGCGGCGATATTGGTGGTGAGGGTCGCCACCAGAATTACAATCAGCGCCGCCAAGCCGAGGAGGCTGGAGCCGCTCTCAGCCGACAGGCGGCCGACCAGCTCCACCGGGTTCCAGATGGCGTGCCCATACAGGACCACGGTGGCACCAGTCACCACGATCCCGATGAACGCGAATAGTGGCATGGTGGCGAGGAGACCGACGGTCTGGCCGATCATCTGATCCCGCTGGCTCCTGGCGTACCGGGTGAAGTCCGGAATGTTGAGCGCGAGCGTGGCCCAGAATCCCACCATCGCCGTCACCCACGGCAGGAACAGACCCAGCAGGAATCCGCTCGGAGTGCCTCCAGGTCGAGAGCCATGCAACGCACCCGAATCCCGCAGAATCGACCCCAGCCCCCCGACCCGATCCACGGCCCACCAGAGCAGGCCGAGGCCGACCGCGATGAGGAAGGGCGCCG
>DASWKS010000489.1:0-4024 GCA_036396495.1 Gemmatimonadales bacterium | reverse complement strand
CGGCCCAGCCCCAGTCGTGACGGTAACGGACGCTTGCGGGCCAGTCGCTGCAGCAGGTTCAGCCGCGCTTCCACCGCCGCCGGCGGCAACAGCGTCACCACGTCGGCGGTGGTGTGGCGGGATCCCAGCCGCACCACCCTTCCGGCCCGCTGGTCCAGACGAACCGTGGTCCAGGGCAGGTCATAGTGCACGATGCGTCCGGCCCGCTGCAGATCCAGTCCTTCCGCCGCGACGTCGGTGGCTACCAGGGTTTGCGGTGCGAGCTCGTGCTCCGGCGCTTCCGGGCCGAACCATTGCAGCACGTCGGCGCGCGAAAGCCGAGTGGCACCGATCCCCGCCTCGGCGCCGGTGCACCAGGCGATTCGTGACGTCGGGGCCAGCACTCGGCGGAGATGACCCACCGTGGCCCGCGCCGTGGTGAACACTATCGACTTGGACCCGTCGCCCAGCACCGAATTGAGCCGCCGGATCTTGGGGTCGGTTCCCGGATCGAGCTCTTTGAGCCAGGCCAGCAATTCTTCCAGCGCGGGGAGGTCTCCCGCCACCAGATCACCACTGCCGTGGCTGTCCCCGATCACCGGCCACAGCACCGTCTGCGCCAGGTCGCCGCCCAGCAATCGACGCAGATCCTGTCGTCCCAGGCACAGGCCCTCGCCCGCCGCGTCGCGCTCCTGGAGGAGCAAGGTCCGATAACGGCTCAACGTCGCCCGCAACGCGGCGGGGCTCGATCCCCATGCGGCGGCGAACACGCCCGCGAGCAGCGTGCGCACCGCCCGGTTGGTGCTCAATACCAGCCGGTCCAGCTGCGCGAAGACGGCGCGGGCCTGCTCTTCCTCCTCCACAGCGGCGCCGAGCTGCCGGGCCCGCTCGGTGGGACGCCCGGTCATCTCGGCAGCGGCGATGATGAGCTCGGCTAGCTGGGGTGGCGGGCGATCGTGACTCAGCATTTCGCGAATCGATGCAACCCCCGCCCCGGCCAGCGCGTCGTCCCGGGCCAGCAGCAGGAGTTCGTTGACGACATCCTCCATCCGATTGACTACCGGTGTGGCGGTCAGCAGCACTCCGTCACGGCCAACCAGGGCCGGTGCCAGGTGGGCGTACCGCTTGGTATCCGCGTGACGATACCAGTGCGCTTCATCGACGACGACCAGACCCTCGGGGATCGGTCGGCGGGCGCGACTCCACTCTTCGTGGGTTTGAACCCTCACCGCCACGCCGGTCCGGCGCGCCGCGCGTTCCCATTGCTTCCTCAGGGCGGCCGGAACGATCGCAACCGCGCCGCCCGCCAGTGTCTTGGCCAGCGCCAGGGCGATCCAGGTCTTCCCGCTCCCCACCGGGTCGGCGATCAGGGCGGCTCCATGACGGCGAATCGCCGCCAGCGCCCGGGCGAAGCTGACCGACTGGCCCGGCAGGAGCCACTCCGGCGGCACATCGGTGGCCAGCGGGGGCGTCAACCCGTGGGCGATGGCCGAGGCCACTTCTCCGGGCGATCCGTGAACCGGAGGCGGCGCCGCCAGGGGCGGGCCTGGCACCCGCCGCAGCGATTCAGCGACGATGACGGCCGGCTTGAGCGAAGTCCGCCAGGACCCGGCAGTTGTCGCCATCGAGGGCAAGGAGGCGGGCGCAGTGGTCATCCAGGGCGGCCTGATCGGGGCGGCCGCCTCGCGCCGCTTCGGCGGCCGCCAGCAGGGTGACATCCTTGAGGACTCGCTCCGGCAACGGCAGGCCTGCCACCACCCGGGCATTGAACCGCTTGAATCCGTTGGCGGCCGGATCGGCCACCGCGGCTGCGGCAGCTCCGACCCAGGTACAGTTGAGCCAGGCCGAGAGCCTGAGTGCCGAGGCACCGTCGTCCACCGGCATGAGATAGCAGCTGTTGAGTGGAACGAATCGGTCTGCCTGCGGCCCGGAGAGCGGAGCCGCTTCGAGTCGAGCGGCGAGATCGGCCCACACCACCCGATGCCGTGACACCGCCGGCGTGGTCCGGAACATGGTCCACTCGGGACCGCTCTCGTAGTCGCGACGTGACCGCAGAGCGGTCCGGTGCTTGGCGAGGTAGGCGGCGGCGAGGGGTGGCAACGAGGTCAGGGGACGGCCGCTCGCGGCGTGGGTCCACAGCAGCCGGACCTCGGGACAGACCGTGAACGGCCGGATGTCACGGCCTCGCACCGCCCACACCAGGAGCTCTGGTTCCACCGGCTCGGACGGATCCACGAACACCCGGTTGAGTCCGGTCTTGACTCCCAGGTGACACTGAAACCTGAGACCCACATGAGGGTGATTGGCTCGCAGCTGCTCCAACGCGCGGGCTAACCGGTCGCCCGCCAGAAGCCACGGCCCGTCCTTGAGCCGCGACTGGGGCAGCTCGGGCGCCGCCCCCGGCTCCAGCCGCAACCGCACCCGGTGCTCTCCCGGTGCGGCGGTCTTGCTGGCGATGAGGGCCAGGGGGTAGGTGGTAGCCGCGAAAGACGCCCGGGGATCGTCGGCCAGATCCGCGATGGCATGGATCGTCATCCGCTCCGCGACCACTCCCCGGGTCACGCGCCCGTACGATGCGGTTGCCAGCTTGGCCGGAACCAGAAACCCGATGGTGCCGCCTAACGCCGCCAGCTCGGTGGCCCGTTCCAGAAACGCCACCGCGAGATCGGGCTGATGCCCGTACCCTCGACCGGCTCTCTTGCCGCCCCACCAGCGATACCGGATCCGGAGGTGATGGCGGACCGGCGCCGGCAGTTCCTCGGCCCGGACCCAGGGCGGATTGCCGACTACCAGGTCGAAGCCGCCGCGGGCAAAGACGTCGGCGAACTGGCTGTGATAGTGAAACCAGGGCAGCGATCCGTCCCGCGCCAGTCGGCGCCTGAGGGAAAGCAGAAAACGCCGCCGGCCGCGCAGGGCATCCAGTGTCTTGCGCTCCGCCCGTTCCAGTCCCCGCCGCCCGCCAAACAACGTGGGCGAGCGGCTCTGTTCCAACAGGTCGCCGATCCGGGACTGGGTGACGTCTTCTGCCCCCCGGAGCATGCCCTCCGCGATCGCCGCCTCGGTGCGCCGCAGGGCCCGGAGCAGACCGGCCTTTTCCCGGCCGCTGGTGACGATCAACCGACTCCGGAGGGCCGCCTGCTCTCGGGCGGCCGCAGCGGGTACCCCGCCCTGCCATCCGGGAATGACCGGCTCGAGCAGGCTGTCACCCTGGCGAACCACACTGTCGAGATTGGGAAGCGGCGCCACCATGCCTGGCTCGCTGGTATGATCCTGCTCGATCACGGCCAGCCAGAGCCGGAGCTCAGTGAGCCGCACCGCGGCCGGGTTCAGATCCACGCCGAACAGGTTGCGCGCCAGCACCTGCCGTCGCGCGCTCGGCGGCGGTTCGAGTCGCGCCGCGGCGAGCAGCTCGAGCGCGCCCAGCAGGAAGGCGCCGGACCCGACCGCCGGATCGAGGATCGTCACGTGATCGAGCAGGCTGCGGGTGGATTGGTCGGGATGGTCCAGCCGGGCCTCGGCCTCGGTTTCATCGAGGCGGAGGTGACGAGCCAGGTAGGCGGTGAGCGTGGCGCGGACCAGGGCTCGCACCAGGCGAGCGGGTGTGTAGAACGTCCCCGATGCGCTGCGTTGCGCGGGAGCCATGAGGCCTTCGAACACCCGCCCCAGCATGTCGGGGGCGATGTGGCGTCCGTCGTCTTCCCCCAGGGTGAAGGCGAACCGCTCGAACAGTCCATCAAACGCATCCCGCCACAGGTCGTTGCCCAGCTCCGGGCGCCAGCGCCGTTCCAGCGGATCGACATCGAACAGACCACCGTTGAGAAACGGCACTCGCCCGAAGCGCCGCGCGGTTCTGCCCCGATGCTCGAGCGGCTGGTTCAGCGTGCCGAAGAAGAGCGGCTGCAGCAGGTCGCGCTGAATGGAGCCATTGCCTCGTAACGCCCGGTCGAGCTCCTCCCGCAGGAAGGCCCCGCGTCCGTCCAGCCAGCCCTTGGCCTGCACGAAATAGAGAAACAGCACCCGGGTGAGCGCGATCAGCGCGACCAGG
>DASWKS010000488.1:0-2772 GCA_036396495.1 Gemmatimonadales bacterium | reverse complement strand
TCCGGGTCGTCGAGCTCGCGTCGGGTCAGGCTCATGTTCTCGAACATGCGCGCCCGGGACGTATCGGACACCGTCCCCGCCGCTGTTCGGACGCGGAACTCTTCATGGTGGGCCTGATCCGCCGCCCGGAAATCACGTGATAACGAGTGGTTCGCCCCGATGGCGGTCAGGACGTCCGCCGCCCGCGCATGGTCGTCTCCGTGCAGGCGCCGTTGCAGGCTGAGTGCCACCGTCAACATGCTGTCCGCCCGCTCGTAACGACCAAGTCCGGTGAAGGCCGTGCCGATCGCCAGCAGCATGCGGGCCCGGACCTCGGGCTCGCCCGCGAGCGCGGTGTCGATCCGGCGGGCACCTTCTTCCAGAATTCCGAGCACGGTCACGGTGTCGCTCAGGGCCACCGTCGGATTTCCGCTCTGGAACAACCGGACCAGGAAGTCGGTCACCTGCTCCGCCGTCCGGGCCTCCTCCCGGGCCAGGGCGCTCGCCGCCGCGATCCGCCGGCCCTGCACCGTCGCGGTCACCGCGTAGGCGGCGAGCGACACCGCCGCCAGCGCGGCGGCCGCGACGCTCCAGCGGTTGCGCCAGGCGAATTTCGTCGCCCGGTAGACCGCTGATTCGGGGTGGGCGAGGATCGGCAACCCTTTGAGATACCGCCGGACATCGGCGCCGAGCTCGTCGGCCGAGGCATAGCGCTCGGCCGGAACCTGCCGCAGGGCCTTCCCCACGATCACGTCCAGATCGCCGCGGAGCGCTTTCACCAGGCGCACGGGGGTGGTCGAGCGCGCGGCGGCACGCGCGTCCGGCGCCTCGGCCCGAGGGAGGTCCTGCGCCGCCACCCGGCTGGGGAGGAGCTGTGCCTGGCCGGGCTGGGTGTCTGCTGCCAGCGGCCGGACGCCGGTCAGCAGCTCCCGGAGCAGGAGCCCGAGCTGGTACACGTCCGTGGCGGTCGTGATCGCCTCGCCCCGGAGCTGCTCGGGGCTGGCATAGTCCGGAGTCAGGGCCCGGAGGCTGCCATCGGTCTGTTCCCCTCCGCGGTCGAGCAGCTTGGCGATCCCGAAATCCAGCAGCTTCACCCGCCCGCTCGGATCCACCATGATGTTCGAGGGTTTGATGTCCCGGTGCACCACGAGCTGCTGGTGGGCGGCGTGCACCGCCTCCGCCACGCCGAGGAACAGGTCCAGCCGGGCCCGGAGGTTCAGGCGGTGGGCGTCGGCCCACCGGGTGATGGCTTCCCCTTCCACCAGCTCCATCACCAGGAAGGGGTGGCCCTCCGCGGTCGCCCCTCCATCCAGCAGGCGGGCGATGTTCGGATGGGTGAGCGAAGAAAGGATCTGTCGTTCGGTGCGGAACCGGCGGATCAGGTCTTCGGTATCGAGCCCGCGCCGCAGGACCTTGATGGCCACCTTTTGCTGGTAGACCCCGTCACCGCGCTCGCCTTCGTATACCGTGGCCATCCCGCCCCGGGCCCGCCGGCCCAGGACGATATAGCGGCCGATTTCGGTCCCGGGCACCAGGTCGAATCGGCGCTCGTCCTGCTCGGGAGTGACCCCGAATGCGGCTGCCACCACCGCCGCATCCGGTCTGGCCACCCGGCCCTGGCCGCCGGTATGGACCCGGCCAACCAGCCGGCGGACCAGGTCGCCGAGCTCGGCGTCCTCCGAGGTGGCCCCCCGAACGAACGCGGCCCGCTCTGGTTCTGGCAGCTCCAGGGCCTGGTCCAGGATCCGATCGATCTCGTCCCAGCGCTCCCACATCACATTGTTCGATCGGCGCATGGCGAGTCCGGGTCAACGTGGCCAGGGCTCCACGGAACGGCCGTGGGCGACGCGGGGTGCCTCCCTGCGGATCGATGAACGGAAGCGGATGCCGGACTCCGCCACCGGAGATACCGGCCCGTCGCCGGGCCGGCCCGGGTCGTGGTCCAGCCGGTGTCCGCTCGGTGGTGGCGGGGCCACCGGCCGGAGTGCGTTCAGGGCTCGGAGGGCTTGGCGCTGGCACCCGCAAGGAGGTAGGCATGGCTTGGCATTCCTTCGCCCCTCGGTCCCTGGCCTGGACGGGGGCCGCCCTGTTCGCCCTGATCGCGCTTCCGGCCGTCTCTGCGGGCCCGCTCGAGGCCCAGATCCTCAGACGGATCAAGGAGACCGTCAAGCGGGCGGCTGAGGACGAAACGATAAACCACATCGACCGCCTGGTTCGGGGCAAGCTCCGCTGCGTCTTCGACGACCTCGAGTGCATCCGGAAGGCCGAGGCGTCCGGTGAGGGCGTGGTCCTGACCGACGACCAGGGCGAGATCCTGGTTGACAAGAACGGCCAGCCGGTCTCCGACAGCGAGCAAGGGGCCGAGATCGCCCAGGACAGACAGGTCAGGCCGGGCGAAGGGGTCTGGGCCAACTACGACTTCGTGCCCGGCGATGACATCCTCTACTTCGACGACTATAGCGGTGACCGTGTGGGCAGCTTTCCCCGGCGCATGAACTTCGTTCGGGGCAACTGGGAGGTCGTCGAATGGCAGGGCCGCCGGCTGCTCCGGAACTCGGGCCCCCGCTACGCGGCCATCGAGATTCCGCTTCCTTCGGCCCTTCCGGACCGGTTCACCATCGAGTTCGAGGTCTACATGCCCCATGGCAACCACCGGCTGGCAGTCGCCACCTACTCGCCCGCGGCCGACGGCGGCAACTGGACGAAACTCCGGGGCAACTTCTTCCAGGCTGGTGGGAGCGGACCGGGCTCCGGCGTCGTTACCCGCGAGCGGGGTGGCCCGGAGGCGTTGAC
>DASWKS010000487.1:0-6278 GCA_036396495.1 Gemmatimonadales bacterium | reverse complement strand
AGCAGAGTGTGGCGGTGGCCGTGGTCCGCCGGGGCGACATCGTCGTGCTGCGGCCAGGGGAGCGGGTCCCGGTGGACGGGGACGTGATCCAGGGCCGCAGCGCGGTCGACGAGTCGATGCTCACGGGCGAGTCACTGCCGGTGGAGAAGAAGCCGGGCGATCGAGTCATCGGTGCCACCATGAACGGGACCGGAGCCCTCCAGTACCAGGCGACCACGCTCGGCAGTGACAGCGTGCTGGCCCGGATCGTCCGGCTGATGCACGAAGCCCAGGGGTCCCGCGCTCCGATTCAGCGGCTGGCCGATCGGATCAGCGGCGTCTTCGTCCCCATCGTCATTCTGATCGCCATCGCCACCTTCGGGATCTGGTTGATCGCGGCCGACTCGGCTCCAGTGATTCGGGGCTTTGCCGCCGCGGTGGCGGTCCTCATCATCGCCTGTCCCTGCGCCATGGGGTTGGCGGTACCCACTGCCGTCATGGTGGCGACCGGAAGGGGGGCCCAGCTCGGCATCCTGATCAAAGGCGGCGAAGCCCTGCAGCGGGCCGGTGCGGTCTCGACCATCGTGCTGGACAAGACCGGCACGGTGACCGAAGGCCGGCCGAGCGTCACCGACGTCGTCCTGGCGGGAAGTTCGGCGGCAGGGTCACGGGATGATCTGCTGCGTCTCGCGGCTTCGCTCGAGTCGGTCAGCGAACACCCGCTGGCCGCCGCCATCGTGCGGGAGGCCCGTCGAGAAGGAGTGACCCTTTCAGTACCGGAGAACTTCGACTCACTCACGGGGCGGGGGACGGTCGGGATGGTAGACGGCGCGATGATCGCGACCGGCAACCTTGCGTTGATGGCGGACTACGCCATCGAGGTCGGGCCGGTGGCTGAGATCACTGAGCATCTGACCGCGCTGGGTCGCACGCCGGTCTATGTGGCCGTCAATGGGGAGCTGGCCGGGGTGATCGGCGTCGCGGATCCCATCAGAGCAACCTCGCGCCAGGCGGTCGGCGAGTTCCGGCGGCTGGGACTGGAGGTGGTGTTGCTGACTGGCGACCACGCGCGGACCGCCCGCGCGATCGGCGCGGAGGCGGGCATCGACCGGATCGTGGCCGAGGTGCTGCCCGAGGCGAAAGTAGCCGAGATCCGCCGGTTACAGGTCGAGGGCCGGGTAGTCGCGATGGTGGGTGACGGAATCAACGATGCTCCGGCCCTGGCGCAGGCCGACATCGGCATGGCCATGGGCACCGGTACCGATATCGCCGCGGAGGCGGGAGACGTAGTGCTGATGCGGGGCGATCTGCAGAGCGCGGTGCAAGCGATTGCGCTTTCCCGCCGCACCATGCGGACCATGAAGCAGAATCTGTTCTGGGCCTTCGTCTACAACGTCATCGGGATCCCGGTCGCAGCCGGGGTCCTCTATCCCGCCTTCGGGATCCTCCTGAGTCCCATTCTGGCCAGCGCGGCGATGGCATTCAGCTCGGTGAGCGTGGTCTCCAATTCGCTGCGGCTCCGTACTGCGTAGTCGAAGGCGTCGAAGTAGAACCGCGTTCGACCGCCTTCGACCCCTTCGACCCCTTCGACCCGCCCCAGCGCTCTGCGCTGGCGCTGGCCCTGAAACCTTTTCCCAGATTGAAACGTCCCACTGTGTAACGACAGCCAACCGGCGGTCGCCTGCTCCTCTCGATGGGGAACTGCCATGCGTAACCTATGGACTCGTATTGGATTAGGCGCGGTGTTCGTGTTTGCCGCCGGCATGTTCTTCGTGACCCTGGGGCGCCAGGTCAAGAGTTCCGTGGTCAGCACCATAGAGGATGGCGGTCGCTTCCGGGTACCCCTCGCCCTGATTCCGTTCACGATCGATCACAACCGGGTTGGCCACATCCGGGAAGTTGATGTTCAGAAGGGGCGGCGCGGTCCCAACCGGATCAATGTCACGGTCCGCCTCAAGCACCAGTACGATGCCGAGGAGTACGCCAGCTGTCTCTTCGTGATCGACTCGCCCCACACCAAAGGACTCTTCAGCTGCATCCCGGAAGACGCGGCCGAGGCGGCTGACTATGTCGCGATCGGAGAGCTGCGGCTCTCGCCCGGCGGTCTGGTTCGCCCGCTGGTGGTCTCCCGGGACAATGCCCACGAGTGGTTCGATGAGAACGACGCCGAGCAGGTCAACCTCTCCGCCACGGAGCAGGGCGCCGTCATCAAGGTGACCGATGCGGAGGGCACCCGCCGGGTGGATCTCACGGCCAACTCCAACGGCGCGTCGCTCAAGGTGCGGGACGAGAACGGCAAGGAAGTCGTCAACCTGAGCGCCACTACCAACGGGCCGCAGGTCGACGTCAAGAAGAAAGCCGACGGCTCTCAGCAGTAGGTTTTGTCGCGGCAGTTGCTGCATCAAGACACGTTGATGTATTATCCGGGCCATGAATTCCACTTCTCTGGCCCGGAGCGCGCGCCTGTTTCACGCCCTCTCGGACGAGACCCGGCTGCGAGTGCTGGAGTTGCTGCGCGACGGTGAGCGTTGCGTTTGCGACTTGAGCCAGGCGGTCGGGGCCCAGCAATCTCGTCTCTCCTTTCACCTGCGTACCCTCAAGGAAGCCGGCCTGGTCCGCGACCGGCGGCAAGGACGCTGGATCTACTACGCGGTTCGCCTCGAGGCCCTGGATGAGCTCGAGCTGATGCTGCGTCCGTTCCGGACCTCATTGGCTTGATCTGATCGTTCGACTGGCTTCGCCCCCCTTCGACTACTTCGACCGGTGTTGTTAGCATTCCCCCCGGGATGTTCCTCCCTGTCGGGTTAGCCCATATTCTTCCGCAGAATCCAGTGCAATGCGCGCCCTATTCTTCTTCCTGCTGATGACGCTCTCCGCCGGGTGCCGGGTCGAACGCCTGGAGCCGGATGCCGCGTTGCCGCCGCTGTCCATCCCCGGAGCGGTGGCGCTGCTGGAGCCGGATGACTCGGAGATGCCGGAGGGACCGGAGGGAGCTTCGATCCGGCGGGGCCGGGCCCTGCTGCGGTTTACCCCCGACAGCTTGCCCGGGTACGCCGGCAGTGGATTGAGCTGCACCAATTGCCACCTCGACGATGGCACCCGCCCCTACGCTGCTCCGTGGGTGGGGGTCTACGGGCGATTCCCCCAGTATCGGTCGCGCAACGCCAAGGTGAACGTCATCGGCGACCGCATCAACGACTGCATGCAGCGCAGTCTGAACGGCCGCCCGCTCCCGTTCGACGGCCCCGACATGCGCGATATGGTGGCATACATGGCGTTTCTCTCCCGGCGGATTCCCATCGGCGCCACCATGCAGGGGCAGGGGTTCGCCCAGCTCTCGGCCCTGACTACCGACTCGGCTCGCGGGAGACAGGTCTTCAAGTCCAAGTGCGTCAAGTGTCATGCGAAGGACGGACAGGGGACCGAGGACGGCCCGCCGCTCTGGGGGCCGAGGAGCTACACCATTGGCGCCGGCATGGCGCGGGTCCGAACCGCGGCGGCCTTCATCCATCGCAACATGCCCGACGACCGGCCCCGCACCCTGACCGAGCAGCAAGCGGTCGACGTGGCGGCCTATGTCAACAGCCAACCCAGACCGGATTTCACCGGCAAGGAACACGACTGGCCGAACGGCGATCACCCGCCGGACGTGCCGTATCTGACCCGCGCGGCCCGGGCGAAGGCCGACTCATCTAGGAGGGGGACATGATTGGACGAGACAGCACCCACCGCCGCGGATTCCTGGGCCGGGCTGCCGCCCTGGTAGCGGGCGCCATGGCCACACCGAAGTTGCTCGATGCCGCCGTGCCGGCCGAGGACGAGTGGCTCAACCGGATCACGGGAACGCACCGCCAGCTGTTCGACATGCCGGCCGAGGGCGGCGGTGTGCCGATGCTTCACGTGCTCAACTATCTCAACACCTACAACAGCGCTTACAACGTCAAGGACAGCGACATCAGCGCGATCGGCACCTTCTATGGCGGAATCACCTTGTTCGGCCTGAACGACGCCATGTGGGCCAAGTACCGGCTGGGAGAGTTCCTCAATATCAAGAACGCGAGCGGCCAGCCGGCCACGGCCAATCCCTGGCGGACCGAAGTGCATGCCTTCGGCATGACGCTGGCACCGGCCAGCATCGAGGCGCTGCAGAAGCGGGGCGTGATTTTCCTGCTGTGCAACAACGCGCTCGGTCTCTTCATCGGCGAGGTGGCCAAGGCGCGGTCGGTGGAGCGGGCCGCGGTCGACACCGACTTCCGCGCCAACATCCTCCCCGGCGTGACCCTGGTGCCGGCCATGGTCATCGCGATCGAGAAGGCGCAATCGGTCAAGAACGTCGCCTACCATAGGCAGTAGCCTGGACTAAGGGTCGGAATTGTCGGAAAGGTCGTAAGGGTCGGAAGGGTCCCAAGAGACATTCCGACTCTTCCGCCTTTTCCGACCCTTCCGACTTGGTACGACCTTCCGACAGCAGTTACTGCCCTTTCAGGCGCCGGATTTCGCGTCGCTGCTTCTTGCTGGGCTTGCCTTCACCATGGTCGAATGCCGTTGCCGCCAGCCGGTGCTGCTCGGCCAGCCGCTCCCGGCGGTCCTTGGACTCGGGATCCTCCTGGTACAACGTGACGGCAACGGAGGCGGGGCCTCGCCGTTCCGAGACCGCCCGCACCGTGAGCAGGTACTCGTAGGAGCCGTGTCGCAGGCGGATACGATCACCCGGGCGCACCGCCCTGGCTCGCTTGGCCCGTTCGCCGTTGAGCTCCACCTTGCCGCCATCGAGCGCCAGAGCCGCGAGCGCCCGAGTCTTGTAGAACCGTGCGGCCCAGAGCCATTTGTCAATTCGCACCTCATCCATAACCCTCCTCGACCCCCCTCGACCCCCCTCGACTGCCTTCGACTTACCTTTGAGTGTGTGATATTAGCTTGCCATCCTGATCCCAGGCCAGCACTGCGATGATTGTTTCACCTGAGACGGCCCCGCCAGCTCCGGGCACGACCGGTTCGACAGCGTCCACCCGGGCGCGAATCGGACTGGCCGACCAGCGTCGGCTGCTCAGTTGGCTGTTCGCGTTCCGGATCGGGCTGACCACGCTGGTCCTGGTGCGCGCCGCGGTGGTCTGGGCCGATACGGCCGACGCGTCATTCTACGCCGCGTTAGGTGTCCTGCTGATCTTCGTCATCACGGGCTATGGGGCGTACCGGGTTCTGATCCAGCGGGTCTCGCCCGGAGTCGGGTTCTTCTTTTCCCAGGCCGTGGCCGACCTCGCGGTGGTGAGCACCCTGGTCCGACTGGGCGGGGACGCCAGCAGCGCGCTGGCCGCGATGTATATCGTGGTCATCGCGGTCTATGCCTTGTTGCTCCCCACCTGGGCCGGTGTGGCTGTGGCGCTGGGGGCGGCCGGCGGCTATGTCCTGGCGACCCTGTGGGAGGCGGGGGCCGGTCTCCCGGCCGGGCTCTGGGGCCAGCTGGTCGTCTTCGGATTCGTTTTTCTGCTGGTGGCGGTTCTGGGGCACCGGCTGCAGCACACGGTCGCGGCCCAGACCCGCCTGGAGACCGAGTTGCGGCGAGTCCGGTTCGAGGCCTCCGAGATCCTCCGCAGCATCAAGACCGGCGTAATCACGGTGGACGGGAACGGCCGGCTGGCGTTCGTCAATCCTGCTGGGGAGCGACTGCTCGGCATCAGTCCGGGACAGCTGGGCCTGCCGGTGATGAGCCTGTTGGAGCAGCGGTCACCCGAGCTCCATGCGGCGATCATCGCCGGCCTCGAGCGGGGGCACCGGGTGGCGCGGGGCGAAGGCATGGTCACCGGTGAGAAGGGGCCTCCGTTCCCGATCGGCCTTTCCACCACCACGTTCGAGCAGACCTTCGACGGGCTGCCGGCGGTGACGGCGCTGTTCACCGACCTCTCGGAGCTGAAACAGCTCCAGGAGCTGCACCTGCGCGCCGAGCGGCTGGAAGCGGTCGCGGCGCTGAGTGCCTCGCTGGCGCATGAGATCCGCAATCCGCTCGCCTCGATCCGGAGCTCGGTGGAGCAACTCGCGCTGTCGGCCCAGGCCGACGACGACGAGCGGACGCTGGGCCGCCTGATCGTCAAGGAAAGCGATCGGTTGAACCGGCTGCTGGGCGAGTTCCTCGATTTCACCCGGGTGCGCGCCGCCAACTTCTCCGTCGTCAACCTGCATGCCGTCGCGCTGGAGACCGCGCGGCTGATTCGTAAGCGGCCCGAATGTGGCGATCAGCTCTCGCTGGAGGTCGAAGGCGAAGCCACCTTGATCGAGGCGGACGAGGATCTGGTGCACCGGGT
>DASWKS010000486.1:0-3611 GCA_036396495.1 Gemmatimonadales bacterium | reverse complement strand
CCAGACTCTTGGCGAACTGGCGGGTCTGTTCCGGCACCACGCCCATCCCGGCGGTCCGGAGTGCGCGGCCGAACTCCACCAGATTGGCGACCAGCGTCTGACTCATACCGCGAGGCTGGCGCGGGCTTCGTGCAACAGCAGTGCCGCGGTGGGGCCGCGCAGGGTGCTCAGGTCCTCCTGATACTTGACCAGGGCACCGAGGGTGCGGTCGATCTGCTCCGGCTCCAGCCGCTTAGCCCCCAGCGCCACCAGTGCCGCGGCCCAGTCCAGCGTCTCCGCGATGCCGGGCACCTTGGTGAGATCGGCGGACCGGAGCCGCTGCACGAACGCCACCACCTCCCGAGCCAGGGTTTCGGGAAGGTCCGGCATCCGGACCGACAGAATCGATCGTTCCCGCTCCGCGCTGGGATAGTCGATCCAGTGATAGAGACAACGCCGCTTGAGCGCATCGTGGACTTCCCGGGTCCGGTTGCTGGTGACGATCACCCGGGGCGGCCGGGCGGCCCGAATGGTGCCGATCTCGGGAATGGTGACCGCGAAGTCGCTCAGGATCTCCAGCAGGTAGGCCTCGAACTCCTCGTCGGCCCGGTCAATCTCGTCGATCAGCAGCACCGGCGGCTCGCCCTCCGGGGGTTCGAGCGCCCGCAACAGCGGCCGCTTGAGCAGGAACTCCTCGGTGAAGATCGCCCTGGTCCCCGCGGCGGCGGCTTCGCCCCGGGCCTCGAGCAGCCGGATCGCGAGCATCTGGCGGGGATAGTCCCACTCGTACACGGCGGTGTTCAGGTCCAGTCCCTCATAGCACTGCAACCGGATCAGTTCGGTATCGAGCACGGCGGCCAGGGTCCGGGCGACCTCGGTCTTGCCGACGCCGGCTTCACCCTCGATCAGGAGGGGTCGCCGCAGCGCGAGCGAGAGATAGATGGCGGTCGCGAGGTCCCGGTCGGCGACGTACCGCTCGGCTTCGAACGCGGCCTGGACCTGGTCGATGGAGCCGGGGATTGCCACGGTCAGGATGCCGGCGGCGCCACCCGGTGGGCGAAGGTGTTCCAGAACTGCTCGGTGAGTTTGCGGGCGGTGCCCTTGAGGAGCCGGGCCCCGGTGCTCGCGATGGTACCCCGCACTTCTGAGCTGACGGTCCAGTCGAGCCTGGTGTCCTGCTCCGCGGCTGCCAGCCGGACGGTCGATTCCGCCTGGACCGCCGATCCGGTGGCGGTGCCGCGCACGATCATGCGGGCGCTCTCCGGCGGCATCAGGTCGGCCAGCTCCAGGTCCATCGCGAACCGGACCCGGATGCTCCCCACGCCGAGCAGGGTCTTCACCCGGTAGTGGGTGGGGTCGATGGTCTCGACCCCCTCCACTCCGGGGGCACAGGAGGCAACGAAGCCCGGGTCCATCAGCCGGTCCCACACCTGGCGGACCGGGGCGTTGACCGCGAGCGAGCCATCGAACTCGAGCCGCACCGCCTAACGGGCCCGCTCGATCGCCTGGGTTAGCGCCCGCCGGGCGGCGACGCCTGCGAGATGGCGCCGGTAGGCCGCGGAGGCGTGAATGTCGTCGTTGGGCTCGACCCCATCCGCCGCGTGATCGGCCACCGCGGCGACGGCGCCGGCATCGCCCGGCGTTCCGATCAGGCTCGCCGCCGCCTCCACCCGGAAGGCGTGATCCGCGAGACCGGTGAAAGCCAGCGCGGCGTGGGTGATCGTTCCTTTGGACTTTGCCACCACCGCGGCGGCCGCCGTGAGGGCGTAGCCCGAGGCCGGCTGCTCGAACGTCGCGTAAGCCGACCCGGCACCCTTGGGGAGCTTGGGTACCACGAGGTCGACCAGCAGCTCGTCCGGCTGCATGGCGGTGGTGAACGCGCTGGTGAAGAACTCGCGCGCCGCGACACTCCGTTTGCCGGTCTGAGACAACAGGTTGAAGGTCACGTCCAGGGCCAGCATCACCGCCGGCATATCCGACGCGGGATCGGCGTGGACCAGGCCGCCCCCCAGGGTGCCGAGGTTCCGGACCTGCCGGTCGCCGACGTGCTGGGCCACCTCGGCGATGAGGGGCGCGTCGCTCCCGACCAGCGGGGAATCCAGCAGCTCGCGGTAGGTCGATCCTGCGCCGATCCGGAGGCCTGCTGGGGTTCGCTTGATCCCCTGGAGCTGGGCGATCCCGCTGATGTCCACCAGGCGCTTCGGCGCCGCCAACCGAAACCGCAGCAGCGGAATCATGGTTTGGCCGCCCGCGACCAGCTTGGTGTCGTCGGACGCGACCGCTTTGAGCGCCTGGGCCAGGGTCCGGGCCCGGGCATACTCGAACGAGGCGGGAATCATCGGGCACCTCCGTTCGCCTGCTGCATGGCGGCCCACACCCGGGCCGGGGTGAGCGGTTTGTCGATATGGGTGATGCCGAGCGGGGCTAGGGCGTCACAGACCGCGTTCACGATGGTGACCGCGGACGCGATGGTCCCGGTCTCGCCCACGCCCTTCACGCCTAACGGGTTGACCGGCGACGGCGTGACGGTGTGATCGGTCTCGATGTGCGGCATCTGCGACGCGCGCGGCACCGCGTAGTCCATCATGGTGCCGGTGAGGAGCTGCCCGTCCTCGTCGTAGACCGCGAGCTCCTGGAGCGCCTCGCCGATGCCCTGGACCACGCCGCCGTGCACCTGGCCCTGCACGATGGTGGGGTTGATCTGGGGCCCGCAGTCGTCCACCGCCAGGTAGCGCAGCACCGTCACCGCGCCGGTCTCCCGGTCCACTTCGACCGTGGCGACGTGGGTGCCGAAGGGATAGACGAAATTGGTGGGATCGAAGAAGGCCGACGCCTCGAGCCCGGGCTCGGTATCGGGGGGGAGGTTCCAGGCCACGTTGGCCATGAGGGCCGCGTCGCCGAAGGTCTTGGAGCGGCTGGGCGTCCCCTTCACCTGGAATTTGCCGTCGCGCCACTCGAGATCTTCCTCGCCCGCCTCGAGCAGGTGGGCGGCGATACGCTTCGCCTTGTCCTTCACCTTGCGGGTGGCGTTGAACACCGCGGTGCCGCAGACGGCGGTGGTCCGGCTGCCGTAGGTGCCCCATCCCTGCGGAGTGGTTTCCGTATCTCCCGAGACGATCTCGACGCTCTCGATCGGAAGACCCAGCTCGTCCGCGACGATCTGGGCGAAGGTGGTTTCCTCCCCCTGCCCGTGCGGCTTGCCGCCGATGTACACCCGGACCACGCCGGTGGGATAGACCCGCACCACCGCGCTGTCGTACAGGCCCCCGCCGAACCCGACCGCGCCGGCCACCTGCGAGGGTCCCAGCCCGCAGATCTCGCAGTAGGTGGTGACCCCGATGCCGAGGTAGCGACCGTTCCGGCGGGCCCGGTCCTGCTCGGCGCGAAAGGCCGGGTAGTCGATGATGCCTAACGCCTTGTCCAGCGCGCCGGCATAGTCGCCGGAGTCATAGGTGAGGCCAGTGGCGGTGGTGTAGGGGAAGCGGTCCTTGGCGATCAGGTTCCGGCGGCGCACCTCGACCGGATCCTGCCCGATCTTGCGGGAGTAGAGATCCACCAGCCGCTCCAGCAGGTAAGTCGCCTCGGGCCGGCCGGCGCCGCGGTAGGCATCGACCGGTGTGGTGCTGGTGTAG
>DASWKS010000485.1:0-2366 GCA_036396495.1 Gemmatimonadales bacterium | reverse complement strand
CGATGACAGGCACATCAACCAGGCCACCCACCACGCTCGGCAGAGCACCCTCCATCCCCGCGACCACCACGATCGCCCCCGCGACCGCCAGCAGCTCGTTATGCGACAGCAGCCGATGCAGCCCTGCCACACCAACATCGTTGAGCTGCTCGACCCGCGCGCCCCACGCCTCTGCGGTGACGGCGGCCTCGGCCGCGACCGGGAGGTCGCTGGTGCCGGCGGTAATCACCAGCACCGGGCTCCCCCGGGGTGCGGCCCGCTCATCCGGCGGCCGCCACAAAGTTCGGCCCGAGACATCCCAGCGGGTGCCGGGCAGCCGCTGCAACACGGCCTCCGCCTGGGCCGGCGAGGCCCGGGTGGCGAGGAACCCGCCCGCGACGCCTAACAGGCGTTCGCACAGCGTCACCACCTGTTCCACCGTCTTGCCTTCACAGAACACGACTTCGGGATGACCCTGCCGGATGGCCCGCTGGTGATCCAGGGTGGCAAATCCGAGATCTTCGGATGGGAAGTGGCGCAGCCGCTCGAACGCGTCGCGGGGGCTCACCCGCCCCGCCGCCACATCGGCCAGCAGGACTTCGAGCAGGCTCCGGTTCACGCGGCGGTGGCGACCGGCTCCAGATAGGCGTCAAACACGCCGGCGGCCTGCGCCATGCTGTCCACCTGGAAGAGGCGCTCGCGTAGCGCCGAGGCGCCCGGCAGACCCCTGGTGTACCAGCCCAGGTGCTTGCGGAACTCGATCACGGTTTTTCGGGAATCCCCCTGGAGCCGCAACGCCAGCTGAGCGTGCTCCAGGGCCAGCACGAACCGCTGGGCGGCGGACGGCGCGGCCGGCCTGGCCTGGCCGTTGAGCAATGCCCGGGCATCGCGGAAGATCCAGGGGTTCCCGAACGAGGCGCGGCCGATCATGAGACCGGCGCAGCCGGTGTGGCGGCGCATCCGCGCCGCATCGTCGGCGGTCTGGATATCGCCGTTGCCGATCACCGGAATGCCCAGCGCCTCCACCACCCGCGCAACCTCGTCCCAGTCGGCGTGACCCGAAAACATCTGGGTGCGGGTGCGCGGGTGCAGGGTGAACGCCTGGGCACCCGCATCTTGCATCCGCAGCGCGATCCCCACCGGATCCCGGCTCTCCTCGCTCCAGCCGCTGCGGGACTTCACCGTCACCGGAACATGGGTCGCGGCGCACACGTCCCGGATGATGCGTTGCACCAGCCCCAGATCGCGGAGACATCCGGACCCGCCGTTCCGTTGCACCACCTTCTTGACCGGACAGCCGAAGTTGATGTCGATGAACTCCGGCTGATAGGCCTCGGTCACGATGGCTGCCGCCCGCGCCATGGCGTCAGGGTCCGCGCCATAGATCTGGATGCCGATGGGACGCTCGACCGGCTCGAACTCGCAGCCTTCCAGCGTCTTCCGGATTCCGCGCTTGATCGCTTCGGCCGCCAGGAACTCGGTCATGAGGACGTCGGCCCCCAGCCGGCGGCAGATCTGCCGGAACGGCGCTTCCGACACTCCTGCCATGGGGGCCAGGACCAGCGGTGTCTGGATCGAGGGTGCGTACGGTAACCTCATATCGCAAAGCTAGTTAGCGACCGGACCCACGGCAACGCCCGAGTTTTGACCGGCTCCTCCCTCGCGGGTTACGTTTCCGCCATGCGGCTCCGGGAATTCCTCGAACCCGATGCGATCGACCTCGACCTCCGCGGCAGCGAGCGGGACGAGGTGTTCGTTCACTTGGTCGGGTTGTTACGGCTGGGAGAGAAACAGGCCGACACGGTGGTCCGCCAGCTCATCCGGCGTGAGGTGCTCGGGTCGACCGGGTTCGGGCAGGGGATCGCGATCCCGCACTGCCGTACTCTGGCGGTCACCCGCCTGCGCCTGGCCTTTGGGCGTCACCCGACCGGCATTGCGATGCAGGCGATGGATGGCCAGCCGGTGCGGGCCTTTTTTCTGATCGTTGCGCCCCCCATGGAGGTATCCAACCAGTACCTGCCGGTGCTGGGACGGATCGCGCAGTTCGTTCGCGAGCCCGAAATACCGGGCCGGCTGGCGAGCCTCAGCTCGCCCGACGAACTGCTTCGTCTGCTCGATGAGCGAGGGGCGTAGGCTGGGGTAGTCCGGGAACCGGAGGGAGCGGACTCGCGCCGGCGGTGGGCGAAGGCGCCGGCAGCCCGATGAACACCCGGACCTCGCGCCACAACCGTTCCCGATCCCGTACCGTCCGCCGAGCCAGAAAGCGATACAGCCTTACCTTCTCCCGCCCGGCGATCGGGGCCCGCGTTACCGCCGCGACCAGATGGAGGTAGCGCCGCCAGGTGTGGAGGCCGAACATGGAGCGGTGCTCAGGATCGTAATACTTG
>DASWKS010000484.1:0-3833 GCA_036396495.1 Gemmatimonadales bacterium | reverse complement strand
AACGAGCCGCCTCCGACACTGGAGGCGTGGACCGGATTGATCCATCCCGAGGACCTGCCGCAGGTGCAGGCCGCCATACGCGATCACCTGAACGGCGGCACCGACGCCCTGGTGATGGAGTACCGGATCCGGGCGGCGGATGGCAGCTGGCATTGGCTGGTGGATCGGGCTCGGGTGGTGGAGCGCACCGCGCTGGGCAAGCCAGCCCTGGTGTTAGGCATCTACGCCGACATCACCGAGCGCCGGGCCGCCGCCGACGCGCTTCGCGCCAGCGAACAGCGCTTCCGCACCATGTTCGACAGCACCTTCCAGTTCCAGGCCTTGCTCGACCTCGACTGCACCCTGCTGGAAGCCAACCGCACCGCGCTCGACTTCGCCGGCGTCCGGCTGGAGGAGGTCCGGGGCCGCCCGCTCTGGGAGACCCATTGGTGGGCCGGCTCCAGCGAGCGGGAGTCCCGGCTCGAGGGCGCTTGCGCCGATGCCCGGCAGGGCCGTACCGTCCAGTATCAGGAGGACGTCAGCGGCGCGGCCGGGCGGATTGCGACGGTGGAGTTCTCGGTGAAGCCGGTGCTCGATGCCGACGGGAAGGTCATCCAGCTGCTGGCCGAAGGCCGCGACATCACCGAGCACAAACGGGTCGAGGACGCCCTCCGGGCGGTCGATGCCCTGAGCACCCTGGGCCGCCTCGCGGCCCGGGTCGCCCACGAGATCAACAATCCGCTGGCCGGGATCAAGAGCTCGTTTCTGCTGGTCAAGGATGCCGTGCCGCCCACCCACCGGTACCATCGCTACGTGGGCGCCATCGAGCGGGAAATCGATCGTATCGCGATGGTGACCCGCGAATTGTACGGCATGTACCGGGCCGAGCTGGCCGAGAAGAACGAGAGCGCGGTCGCGGTGGTGATCTCGGACGCGGTTGCGCTCCTCAACCAGCTCAATCGGGCAACCTCGGTCCGGATTCACACCGATACCAGCCGCGCCCCGGCCATCCTGCCGCATCCCGATGCGCTGGTGCGGCAGGTGGTATTCAACCTGATTCAGAACGCGGTGGAAGCCTCGCCGCCCAACGGCTCGGTCGGCGTCACCGCCTGGACCGAGAACGGCACCTTTTGCCTCTCGGTGCAGGATGACGGACCCGGTGTCCCGCCGGTCATGCGGGAGCGGATTTTCGATGACTTCGTCAGCACCAAGACGGGCCTCACCACCGGGGGTATGGGGCTGGGGCTTTCGATCGTGCGGCGTTCCCTCCGGGCGCTGCGCGGAGAGATCGAGATCCATGATGCGCCCGGAGGCGGTGCCGACTTTCGGGTTCGGCTGCCCCTGGCCTGAGGAGAGAGCCACCCATGACGAACGCCACGACGGACTCCACCACGACCGCGAGCCGGGGACGCATTCTGCTGGCCGACGACGAGCCGACTTTCGTCGAGGCCACCGCCGAGCTGCTCCGGCTCGAGAACTACGAGTGCGATACCGTGTCCGACGGCAGGACCGCGTTGGAACGGATCGCCCAGGCCACCTATCACCTCCTGATCAGCGACCTGATGATGCCGGGCAATGACGACTTGAGCCTGATCCGGCAGCTGGCGGAACGGGCCGGGGGGCTCCCGGTCATCATTCTGACGGCCTATCCGTCCACCCGGACCGCGATCGCGTCGATCGAGCTTCCCGTCACCGCCTACATGGTCAAGCCGGTGTCCTTCGGCGACCTGCTGGGCAAGGTGGACGTGGCTGTGTCCCGGTTCCGCGCCTTCAGCGCGATGCGGGAGGCGGAACAGCGTCTGCGTGAGTGCGGCCAGGCCCTGCACTCGATCTCCGAAACTTCGGTCGCCACCGGGCCATCGGGAGAGACGGTCGACGCCTTCCTGGCCCTCACGCTGCGCAACGTGATGGGGTCGCTGAACGATCTCGAGCATCTGGGCCGGGCCCTCACCCGGCAAACCCGGGTCGAGGGTCCCCACCCCTGCCAGCTGATCAACTGTCCCCGCGGCCTCCAGCTGCGGGACGCCATTCAGGAGACCGTGCGGGTGCTGGAGGAGACCAAGGGATCGTTCCGGTCGAAAACCCTGGGGACGCTCCGGCGCCAGCTGGAGCTCTTGCTGGAGTACAACTGATGTTCCATTGGGCGGCTTTCGGGCACCGCCGGCGACGTGAAGGAAAGGGCCCGGTAGTCGTCTGGTAATACGGACGGTTTGCCACGGTGAACCGTTATACCAGCCTCCGACTGCGAGCGGAGGTCGTCTTGACGGGTGGAGACGTCCCACCAGTCGAAGGCGCGTTGTCGGCGGAGCGAGCCGCCGCGGCGCGCCTTCGTTCGTCCCGGAGGGAGCTCGATATGCGGTGGGCCATGGGCCTGGCAGGAACCCTGTTGCTGGTATTCGGGCTGGTGGTCTGGCTCCAGGGCGTGGAGTACACCCGGGACCGCACCGTGATCGAGGTGGGCCCGCTCGAGGCGAAGGTCGAAGAAGAGCGTCACATCCCGCGGAGCGTCGGGGTGCTGGCGGCCATCGGAGGAGTCGCGCTCATCGCCGCCGGCCTCGCCGGCCGGCGAGTTTGATTGACCGGTTCACGCGGCGGTCCCCAAGGAGGACATGATGCTTACCACTATCGTCGTGGTGCTGATGCTGCTCTGGGTGCTGGGTCTGGTGGGGAGCTATACGTTCGGCGGTCTGATCCATCTGCTGCTGGTGTTGGCGCTGGTGCTCGTCGTGATCCGGTTTGCGCAGGGACGGCGCGTGCTGTGAGGCCCGGTCATGGGGCGGTCGCGTTCCGGCGCGACCGCCCCACCCTCCCTGGCTCAGGTCGCGGTGCCGGCCCGGCTGCCCGAGCGAGACCGTGAGCTTTCGGTTTCACTAGTGCCCGAAGTGCCGGTTCCAGTCATCCCCGTGCCCGTGGTGCCGTAGCCGCTGGTGCTACCGCCAATCATGGTCACTCGGATCTGGTTGGTCACGTCCTTCACACCCTGCCCGTTCTCGGCGATATCCTCCGCCTGCGGCTTGGACTCGCGGTCGCTCACGGAACCGGTGAGGGTACCGACCACCGCGTATCCACCCGGTCGGCGCCCGGGGGGCGGCGGGAACGGTTCACCGCTGGCCGGGCCAGCTAGTGCAGCGCCTCCCCGCGAGTGGAGCCGGTCGGAAGGGTGTGGGCCGCCCGGGTGTTGACGTCCGATGCCGCCAGCGCGGTCAGCTTCTCGTCGGTTGCCTTCTCCTCCTCGAGCGTGGCACCGAGCAGCTGCGCCACATCGTTATGGCCCAGCAGGCCGGCGAACCTGATGGCGCAGCCGTAGCCCGCGATCTCGTAGTGTTCCACCCGCTGAGCCGACGCGATAATCCCGGCATCTTTGACCGCGTCATCGCCATCTTCTTCCAGTATTTCCTTCCCCTCGGCCAGCAACCCTTCCATCCCCTTGCAGGGCTTGCCGCGGGCCGGCACCCCCAGAAGAGCGAAGGCCTCTTCCAACCGGGCCACGTGGCTTTCGGTCTGCTGCCGGTGATCGTCCAGCGCGCTGCGCAGCGCCGGCGTCGTGGCGGTCTTGGCCATTCGGGGCAGGGCCGAGAGCTCCTGCCGTTCCGCGTGATACAGGTCTTTGAGCTGATCCACCATGAGATCGTGCAGGGTCGCCAGCGGCATGGGTTCCTCCGGGGCTATGAAACGACCAAAGGCGCACCGGCGGCTCCCTCCCGCCGTCGTGCGCCTTCACCTGGTGAGGCACCAGCCTCATCCGACAAGGTCGACACCGGATCGGCCGATCGGTGCCGGTTTTGTTCTACGCTAAGTCCCGCCCTCACGCGTGTCAACCGCACGCGGGTGCCCCATCATGGAGCGGCTGCACG
>DASWKS010000483.1:0-3665 GCA_036396495.1 Gemmatimonadales bacterium | reverse complement strand
GCCGTGATCCAGAGCCCGATCGGGATGAACCGGAAGAAGATGACCAGGGCCAGGATGGCCAGGAACACCAGGACCAGCAGAATGCCCGGGCCGAGGGCGTTGATATCCATTGAGTTGCCTCAGTAAGGAAGTTGGAACGCTGGCATCATGCGTCAGCCATCATGCACCATTTGAGGCCGGTCTTACGATGTGCCGATATCCCTCGGACCGGATCACCTTCACCGGGGCCCCGGCCAGCACGAAATCGCCTTCGGTGACCACGTCGAGCCGCTCGCCGTCGACGGTGGCGGTGCCCGAGGGGCGCAGGTCGGTAGAGGCGATGCCCACCCGGCCCACCAGGTCGTTGCGCGGCAGGGCCGAGACGAAGCCTTCTCCCGAATGGGAACCGTCGCGCAGGAAGAGCCCGCTCCAGCGGGTGCTGTTAGGCAGATGGCGGAGCCACCCGAACAGCACCGCGCCGGTCACGACGAAGGAGACCCCCAGAATGGCTCCGGCCTGAACAAAGTCCCCCACGCTGGGCCCGCCCCCGACCAGAGACAGCAGCATGGACCCGACGATCAGCACGATACCGATGATGCCGGCCACCCCGAAGCCCGGCAGGAGAAAGACCTCCACCCCCAGCGCGATCAGGCCGATCCCCAGGAGCAGCACCTCTTCCCATCCGGCCAGCCCGAGCAGCAGGTGGGAGCCGAAGAAGAGCCCTAACGAGGCCAGGCTTATCAACCCGCCCAGGCCGAAGGCGCCGGCCTTGATCTCGAAAATGAGACCCAGCATGCCGAGCGACAGCAACAGCGGCGAGACCATGGGATGGGTGAGGAACCGCACCACCAACTCGGCCCAGTTCGGCGTGACCTGGACCACCTGGGCGCCGTCCAGCATCACGGCATCGAGCAGGCCATCGAAGTCCTTCACTTCGCCCTTGGCGAACCCGACCTTCAGCGCCTCGCTGGTCGAGAGCGTGAGCAGCTGCCCCGCCGGCTTGACGCCCGGGATTTCCAGGCTCTCGTCGACCATGCCTTCGGCGATCTTGGGATCGAGCCCGTTGGCTTCGGCCAGGGCGCGGAACTCGGCCCGCATGGCCGACACGTATTTCTCGGGCGCTTTGGTGCCGGCGCCATCCACCGGTGTAGCGGCTCCCATGACGCCGCCCGGCGTCATGTAAATGCCTTTGGTCGAGAGAGCGATCATGGCCCCGGCGCTGAAGGCGCGGGGATTGACGAAGGCATAGACCGGGATGGTGGACGCGCGGACCGCGTCGACGATCCGCTCGGCGGCGTCTACCCGACCGCCCGGGGTATCCAGGTCCAGGATGGCCGCGGCCGCCTTGGCGTCGGCAGCTTCACGCAGCGCCCGGGCGATGAACGGCGCCAAGCCGTTCTCGATCGTACCGGTGACCGGAATCCGATAGACCTGCTGCTGCCCCTCCGCAACGGTCACGGCGGAGACGGCGGCAACCAGCAGGAGTGTCAGACGACCCACGGCCTAGCTCCACGTCAAGGACGTGAGAAATATACCGTGTTAGCCCCGCGGCGGCCCTCCGCGCTGTCGGGCCTGCTCCCGCATCTCCTGGACCCGCAGCAGCAGGCGGTCGCGCATCACGAACAATTGGCCCCGTTGCACTGGATCCAGCACCGCGGCCAGGTCGCGCATTTCATCCTGGATCAGGCGGGCGTAGCTGACCCGGCCGGCCGAGATGGCGTCCACCAGCTTGGTGACGCTGTCGGGGTTGGCCGCGACTCCGGGCCGCAGTTGGCCATTCAAGCCCTGGCGCAGATTCCGCTCCTCCTGCTCCAGGACCCGACGCTGCTCGGCGTATCCGCTCATGATGTCCCGCACCTTGACCGACTGCTCATCGCTCAACTGGAGCTGTTGCTTGAGCTGCTGCGCGAAACGAACCTCGAGCTCGCGCCGGAGCGCCGCCGCCCGCGGACCTTGCTGGGCCGAGAGCGAAAGCGCCGGAAGGACCAGGACCGAGCCTGCTAGTAGAACACCTATGAATCGTGAAGTCACGCCTAACCCTCCAGGTCCTCGAGGACCGATGATACTTCCGCCTCGGTGAGATCTTCAAAGCTGTCGAGCCCCGGTACCGCCATCCCGTCGCGCGGCAACAGCTGCAGCATCGATTCCAGCTCCGCGCTGGTCAACGTCTCGAGCTCGGGGAGCAGCGAGGCCGCGACCACCGTGGGGCCGTCTGCCCCCGGCTCAGGCGAGCCCTTCCACACCAGCAGCAGTAGGGCTGCCGCCACCGCCGCGAGCGGCACCAGCCAGCCAGCCCGCCGGGCCGGAGACGGACCGGCCGGCGAAGACTCCAGGACCGCCTTCACTCTCGAGGCAATCGTGTCCCGGTCCAGCGAACGCTCGACCTCGAGCCCGATTCCGGCGGTGGCCTGCACCAGGTTCCATTCGGCGGAGCAGTCCCGGCAACCCGCCAGATGATCCTCGTCGGCCGGCGACCAGTGCGCCGTCCCCCGCCCTACGGCCGGCATCCGATCGGACAAATGAGAACAGGGAGTCATCGGATCATCTCCTTCAACCGCTTCACCGCGTGATGGTAGTGAACCCGCGCGGCACCCGGCGTGGTCTTGAGCGCCGTCGCGATCTCGTCGTACTCCAGGCCCTGCTGAGCCCGCATCAGAAACACCTCCCGCTGAAGCCGGGGCAGACTCCCGATTCCCCGCCGAATCCGGTCTTCGGCATCGCCCGCCTCGGTCTCGGCACCTGGGTCGGCCGGATCCGCGAGATCCCCATCGACAATAGAGATCACCACCTTGCCCCGCTCCCGCCGATACAGGTCCTTCCTGAGGTTCCCCCCGATCCGGAAGAGCCAGCTCCGGAATGTGGCCTCGCCGCGCCAGCCGCCGAGGGCCCGGAAGGCCCGGATGAAGGTCTCCTGGACCAGGTCCTCGATCTCGCCCCGAGGCGCCCCCGCCGAATAGAGGAACCGGCCCAGGGGACCGGCATGCCGCCGCACCAGCTCGGTCGCCGCCTGCTCGTCCCCCGCACGGTACGAGGAAACCAGCATGGCATCCGATGCATCGGGTGCGGGGCTGGGCAGGGTCATTGGCAAAACATCAGACGGATTGCCCGATCATCGGTTAAACCTACCAACCGAGTACTGAGGACTGAGGACTGAGTACTGAGTAGATAGCAAGCGTAGATTATCGAATTAGGCCTTGTTGAAATGTCGGGTAACTGATTATATACCAAGAACTTTACATTTGACAGATTACCTGATTTATCAACATAACCGACTGAGCTTTCCACATTGGCTGCAATCCGTCATCGCCCGCTCGTGATCGCCCACCGGGGAGCCTCGGGGCACGCGGTGGAGAATTCACTTGAGGCGTTCCGAAAGGCCGCCGAGCTGGGGGCCGATGGGGTGGAGCTGGACGTCCACGCGACCAGCGAGGGGCGTTTCGTGGTGTTCCACGACCATTCGCTCCCCAGCGGCAGGTTGATCCGTGACCTGCCGACGGCCGAGGTTCGGGCTCACCGGCTGTCCAATGGGGAGCCGATTCCGTTCCTGGAAGAGGTTTTCGGGGCGATCCCGGGGTTGGCCATCTGGATCGAGGTGAAGGGACTCGAACCGGCCTGGGACCTGGCCCTCCTGTCGTTGATCGATGCCGCTCCAGCTCCCGACCGGTGCGCGGTGCATTCCTTCGACC
>DASWKS010000482.1:0-10339 GCA_036396495.1 Gemmatimonadales bacterium | reverse complement strand
CAGGGGAGACGGCGGCTTCCCGGCCCCGGGGCACACCCTTTGTCGCGCTTTCGGCCGGCCGATTTCCGGTGGCGATGCTAGTCCGGTCGAAGACGGTCGAAGACGGTCGAAGACGGTCGAAGGAGTCGAAGGAGGTTAAGGGTTCAGAGGGATGAAGGTGCCGTCGTCCACCCGGCCGTTGGTTACGCGATAGAGGGTTACGCCCGATCTGATCCCCATGGGGCCTTCGCCCCGATCGGGGTCGGTGACCGCCGCGGTCTGGTGGAACCGGCGAGACCCGAACGCGGTCTCGAAGCGCAGCATTTCCCGCCGGTGCATATGGCCGCCCAGGGCCAGCTCCAGCCGCGGGCCGATGACGTCGAGGATGGCCGCGGCGTTCCGTACGGAATGCCGGAAGAACCACCGGCCGCCGATCCGGATGGTGGTGGCGGCTGGGCCGTCATCCCGGAAGCCGTCGATGACCTCACCGGCCGTGACCAGCGGGATGTGGTTGAAGGTGACGACCGGGGTGCCTGGTTTGAGCGCCGCGAGGTCGGCCGCAAGCCACCCCAACTGCAGGCTGTCGACGTGCCCGTTGTACCAGAGATCGTCGTAATCGACCGTATCGAGTCCGACGAAGTGGACTCCCCCGTAGGTGAACGAGTGGTAGTTGGGACCCAGATAAGAGCGATACATCCGCTTGCCGTACAGCGGGTGACTCTGGCTTACCAGCGAGTGGTGTCGCTCGATCCCGAAAATCTCGTGGTTTCCCGGAACGGTGTGGACCGGGACTCGGAAACGGCCCAGCTCGGCCACGAACAGATCGTAGTACCCCTTGGCCTCGGTCTCGCTCACTCGCAGGGCGTCGCGGACCAGATCACCCGAGATCAACACAAAGGCGGGACCGACGGAATCGGTGATGGTCCGCAGCCGCTGCATCCGAGCCAGATTCGCCTCCCGGATGTGGGTGTCGGAGGCGTGCAGGAAGGCAAAGGACGACCCGGCCGCGGCTGGTACCATTGAAAACGCCAGCTCTCGCCCGGCTTCGGCTCTCCTCCAGGAAGAGCCGCGTACCAGGTACCCATCCGGTTGTGTCACGAAAAGCAGACCGTACCCCGCGGCGTCCAACCGGAACCGGCCGGAGTCATCGGTGGTAGTGATACCGACCTGGTCGGACACGGCAACGCCCGGCAAACCCGGCTCGCTGCCGTCGCGGATGCCGTTCTGGTTGCGATCGAGGAAAACCACTCCCGAAACGGGCACCGCTCCGGCTACCCGTTCGGCCCGCTGCGCGAAGCCGGTCCCCAGGGGCAGGGCAAGTCCCAGGAGAGTCCCAATGGTGAAACGAGGCATGGAGTCGCGAATCCGGTGGGTCAGGGATGGCGTAGAAGGTACCATGAGGAAACCGCCAGCGAGGCCGGCACCTGTTCCTGACCGCCGGCCGCACTTACTATCAGCGGCTGGCAACCTGCAGGACCATGGGATGGCTGGTTCTCTCTGGGGTCGCAGACAATTCCTCGTGATGATTCCCGGCGCCCTGCTCGCCCTGGGAGGGGTACACTCCCCGGCCGGGGGCGTGGTCGCGCCACGGCTGGCTCCCCATCCCGATCCCAGGCCCGGCATCGACGCCTCCCGGGTCCTGCGCGCGGCCCAACTAGAGCATGCCAGGGCCGCCCCGGTCTTCGACCTGGTGCGCCAGATCCCCCAGGTGGTCGATGGCATCCGCTGCTATTGTGGGTGTGCCGAGACGCCGGGAAACTATTCGCTGTTGAGTTGTTACGAAGCAGGTGGCATGGCCCAGCAATGCAACATCTGTCAGGGTCAGGCTCGGCTCGCCCACCGGTTGAATCGGGAGGGCTGGTCCTTGAACGGGATCCGGGCGGCGATCGATGCCGAGTTCGGCGCATCTTAGCTGACGGGCGGACGGACTGACGGTCGGACGGACGGTGCCCTACCGTCCAAGATCGCCACCATCTGTTTTCTGGAGGTAGTGGTGTTCAAAGCGGCCGCCGTTTTCGCCGTTGGTCTGACACTCAGTTCGCTGCCGATCGCTTCCGCTCAGATTCGCGCCAGCGAACGGGGTTCGGTGTCGCAAACGGTCGACGGCACCGTCATTACGGTCGACTACGCCCGGCCGCAATTACGGGGACGCGACAGCGTGTTCGGGAAAGTGGTCCGGGCCACCCACACGTGGACTCCGGGAGCCAACTGGGCCACCACCATCGAGGTCAACCGTCCGGTGCAGCTCAACGGTCGCGAGGTGCCGGCGGGGAAGTACTCCGTCTGGATCATGGCCGCGCCCGGTGAATGGACCATCAACCTCCACCAGAACCCGCGGCTGTTCCATACCCAGCATCCCAAAGCGGAAGAGATGTTCCTGGCCCTCAAGGTCGCGCCCCAGTGGAGCGAGGAGCCGGTCGAGGTACTTACATTTGACTTCCCACGGGTGGCCCGGGACGGGGCGACCCTCCGGATGCGCTGGTCGACAGCGGTTCTCCCGCTCGAGATCGCGGTGCAGTCCAGCCGCGCCGCCGTGGCTTCCCGGGGCCTCGAGCTGGCACCGTACCTCGGTAGCTACACGGTGACGACGGAGGTCGAGGGCAAGACCATCGAGATGAAAGCCGAACTGATTGACTCCAACGGCTCGCTCCGGGCGGTAATGGATGGCGCGTGGGGCTCGTTCACCATGGAGTTCATCCCGACCGATAAGCCCCACCAGTTCGTGCCGGCGTTCATGGAAGGCGGCAAGGTGGTGGATGTCGAGGAAACCCCGGTGATCTTCGAGCTGGAGGCGGGCCGGGCCACCGGTTTCATCGTCATGGGGATCGGTCAGGACGTCTGGATGCGAGGGAAGCGCAAGAGCTAAGAGGCCATGCCGCTGTCAGCGTTTCATCCACTCGTTGGACAATGGTTCACTGAACGGTTGGGGCAGCCCACCCCGGCGCAGCGCCGCGGCTGGGAGGCCATTCGCTCCGGTGCGCACACCCTGATCGCGGCGCCCACTGGATCGGGGAAGACCCTCGCCGCCTTCCTGATTGCCCTGGACTCGCTTCTGCAGCAATCGCTGGCTGGGACGCTGACGGACGAAGTCCAGGTGATCTACGTCTCGCCGCTCAAGGCCCTGAGCGCGGACATTCACAAAAACCTGGCCGAACCCCGCCGGGAGATCCGCCGCATGGCGGAGGCCCTCGGCCACGGCACACCCCATCTCACGGCGGCGGTCCGCACCGGCGACACCACCAGCGCCGAGCGGACCGCGATGCTCCGCACCCCGCCCCACATTCTCGTCACCACACCGGAATCCCTGTACCTCCTGCTCACCGCCGAGCGGAGCCGGAACATGCTGCGGACCGCGCGGACGGTGATTGTGGACGAGATCCATGCGGTGGTGGAGACCCGCCGGGGCGCGCACCTGGCGCTGACACTGGAACGGCTGGATCACGTGGTGGGCCGGCCGTTGCAGCGGATCGGATTGTCGGCGACTCAGAAGCCGGTCGAGGATGTGGCGGCATGGCTGACGGGCGGACGGACCGACGGACCGACGGACGGGAAGGGTCCGGGGAGTCAGTCCGTCAGTCCGTCAGGCCGTCTGCCCGTCATCGTAGATGAGGGCCACCGCCGCGATCTCGACCTGGCGCTCGAGCTGCCGGGCTCCCCACTGCAGGCGGTCATGTCGGCCGAAGTCTGGGAAGAGATCTACAACCGGCTGGCCCAGCTGGTCGCCGAGCATCGGACCACGCTGGTATTCGTGAATACCCGGCGCCTGGCCGAGCGGGCGGCGCGGCATCTCTCGGAACGATTGGGAGAGGAGGCAGTCACCTCCCACCACGGCAGCCTGTCCAAGGAGGCGCGGCTCGACGCCGAGGACCGGCTCAAGACCGGACGGCTGAAGGCGCTGGTCGCCACCTCGTCGCTGGAACTGGGCATCGACATCGGCCACGTGGACCTGGTGTGCCAGCTGGGCTCGCCTCGGCGAATCTCGACCTTCCTCCAGCGGGTGGGACGGTCGGGGCATACGGTGCACGCGACCCCCAAGGGCAGGCTCTTTCCGCTCACCCGGGACGAGCTGATCGAGTGCGCCGCATTGCTGCGATCGGTGCGAAGCGGGGAGCTGGATCGGATCGTCGTGAATGAGGAATCGCTCGACGTGCTGGCCCAGCAGATCGTCGCCGAGACCGCCGCCGAACAGTGGGGTACCGACCAGTTGTATCAGATGGTGCGGCGGGCTCGACCCTATCGTGATCTGCCGCGAGCCGATTTCGATGCGGTGGTTGCGATGCTCGCCGATGGCTACGTCACCCGCCGGGGGCGTCGCGCAGCCCTGATCCACCACGACATCGTGAACCGGCGGATTCGAGGACGCCGCGGGGCGCGTCTGATGGCGCTCATGTCCGGCGGTGCCATCCCCGATAACGCCGACTACCGCGTGATCCTCGAGCCCGAAGGCACCTTTATCGGCACCGTCAACGAAGACTTCGCCATCGAGAGCATGGCGGGGGACATCTTCCAGCTCGGCAACACGTCGTGGCGCATGCTGCGGATCGAGCGCGGTACCGTGCGGGTGGAGGATGCCCGGGGCCAGCCTCCCGGTATCCCGTTCTGGCTGGGGGAAGCCCCCGCGCGCAGTCCGGAATTGTCGCTATCGGTCTCCAGCCTCCGGCGCGATCTGGGCGAACAGCTGGGCGATCGGGATGGCGCTACCCGGTGGCTGGAGCAGAACACCGGCATCTCACCGGTCGCCGCGTCTCAGATGGTGGAGTACTTGTCCCAGGCGCGAAACGCGCTCGGCGTTCTGCCGACCCAGGAAACCCTGGTGGCCGAGCGCTTCTTCGACGAAGCGGGCGGGATGCAGCTGGTGATCCACAGTCCCTTCGGGAGCCGGGTCAACCGGGCCTGGGGACTGGCGCTCCGCAAACGGTTCTGCCGCCAGTTCAACTTCGAGCTGCAGGCCGCCGCCACCGAAGAGGCGGTGCTGCTTTCCCTGGGACCGCAGCATTCATTTCCCCTGGAAACGGTCTTCCGATTCCTCAATCCCGAATCGGCCGAGGATATCCTGGTGCAGGCGCTGCTCGATGCACCGGTCTTCGCCACGCGCTGGCGATGGAACGCCAACATTTCGCTGGCGGTGCCGCGCTTTCAAGGGGGCCGCAAGGTGCCGCCCCAGATTCAGCGAATGGAGGCGGACGATCTGCTCGCGGCCGCGTTTCCCGATGCCGCGGCCTGTCTCGAGAACATTCCCGGCGACCGGGAGATCCCCGACCATCCGCTGGTGCAGCAGGTCCTGAGTGACTGCCTGCACGAGGCCATGGACCTGGACCGGTTCCTCGGACTGCTGCGGCGGATCCAGCAGGGCGAGGTCGCCTGCCTGGCGCGCGACCTGCCCGAGCCGTCGCCCCTGGCGCATGAGATCCTGAACGCCAAGCCCTACGCCTTCCTCGACGATGCTCCGCTGGAGGAGCGTCGCACCCAAGCGGTCCAGACCCGCCGGGCGTTCGAGCCGACCTCGGGTGAGAATCTGGGAGCGCTGGACCAGGAGGCAATCGGGCGGGTGCGCGATGAAGCATGGCCCGATCCCGAGAACCCCGACGAGCTGTACGACACGCTGCAGGTTTCAGGCTTCCTGACCGAAACGGAAGGCAAGGCCGGACGCGATGCCGGCTCGTGGGAGCCGCTGATGCAGCAGCTCGAGGCCGACGGCCGGGCCTACCGGATCGGCCGTCTCTGGGTGGCGCACGAGAGGATCGGGCAGGCGCTCGCGGTCTATCCCGACTTTGTCGGAAGGGTCGGCAGAGTCGGAAAGGTCGGACCTACCGCTCCAACTCCGACCCGAGAGGAAGCGATCCGGGAGCTGTTGCGCGGGCGCATGGAGATCCTGGGTCCCACCACAGCGCCCGCGCTCGCCGAGTCCCTCGGCATAGCGGATGCCGAAGCAGAAGCAGCGTTGCTGGCGCTCGAGGGCGAGGGCGTCGTCTTGAGAGGAAGCTTCACTGCACGCGACTCAGTACTCAGTACTCAGTCCTCAGCCCTTGGTGAGTGGTGTGAGAGACGGTTGCTGGCCCGGATCCACCGCTACACCCTCAACCGGCTGCGGGCTGAGATCCAGCCGGTCTCGACCAGCGATTTCGCCCGGTTCCTCATCAAGTGGCAGCGGCTGGAGCCGTCGGAACGGGCGGCGGGGCTGGAAGGGCTCGCCTCGGTCGTCGAACAGCTGGAGGGATTCGAGGCGCCGGCCCGAAGCTGGGAGGCGGACCTCCTGGGCGCCCGCTGCGCGGAATATGATCCTCAACTGCTCGACCTGCTGTGCATGACGGGGCGGGTGGCTTGGAGCCGATTGTCGCTGCCGGTGAGGGCTGACAATGGCGGTTCCGCTTCCCGGCCCATCCGCAGCACGCCCATGGCCCTGGTGATGAGGGAGCACGCCGACCTGTGGCTCTCGTTGTCCCCCGAACGCGCGCTGGAAGGGCAGTCGACCTATGCCCAGGGTGTGCTGGAAGTGCTGCGGAGCCGGGGCGCTTCATTCTTCGCGGAGTTGGTTGCCGGCTCGGGTTTGCTGCCCACACAGGTGGAGCAGGCGCTGGGGGAACTGGCCGCGGCCGGGCTGATCACGTCGGACAGCTTTGCCGGGCTGCGGGCTCTGCTCACCCCATCGGCCCGTCGCAAGCCGATTGCCGGGGGGGTGCGACGGCACCGGACCGTGGGATTCGGAATCGAGAGCGCGGGCCGGTGGGCGCTGGTGGCCCGCGAGACCCAAGCCACCGGTCGCGAGGCTGCTCCGTCCCAGTCGCTCGAGGCCTTTGCTCGGGTCCTGCTGCGGCGCTACGGGGTAGTTTTCAACCGGATCCTTTCGCGGGAGAGCATTTCGGTTCCGTGGCGGGAACTGCTCCTCATTTATCGCCGGCTGGAAGCCCGGGGTGAGATCCGGGGCGGCCGGTTTGTCGCCGGGGTTACCGGAGAACAGTTCGCCCTGCCGGAAGCGGTCGTCACCCTGCGGGCCGTGCGCCGGTCGGCCCGGACCGGCCAGCTGGTTTCCATCAGTGCCGCCGATCCGTTGAACCTGCTCGGCAGCGTGCTGCCCGGCGAGCGAATCCCGGCGCTGGCCGGCAATCGTATTGTGTTCGAGGACGGAAGTCCGATGGCGGTGCTGGAGGCGGGAAAGGTCCGACTCCTGGCGGCCTATGGGCCGGAACGAGCCCTGGCCATCGAACGAATGCTGACCCGGCGGCCGGTCAGTGTGGCCCTTCGAGCGATCTTGGCCATTTCTGGAAGCCCCCCGCCTGCTCCGGCCGACCGGCCGCGACGGCGAGCAGCACGCAGGTTCCCTATACCCACTCGTGAGGAGTCGTCACCATGAAGCGCGTCATGTCGGTTCTGGCCTTGGCAGTCGTCATGCAGGCAACAGTGGAGACAGCATCCGCCCAGGCGGGAGCGGTCTCCGGATTGGGAGCAGTCTACGGAGCGGGGAAGGGCTTCCTGCTGCGCGCGGCCGAGCAGATGCCTGAAGCGGACTACAGCTTCAAGGCGACTCCGGCGGTGAGAAGCTTTGGCGAGATCGTCGGGCACGTGGCCGACGCCAACTACATGTTCTGCTCCACGGCCACTGGCGCGGCCAATCCCAAACAAGGCAGCAGCGCCGAGAAACTCGCCACCAAGGCCGAGCTGGTGCAGGCCCTGAAGGACGCCTTCGCCTACTGCGACCAGGCCTACCAGATTCCCGATGCCAAGGGGGTCGAGCCGGTCGACCTTTTCGGGATGAAGACCAATCGGCTGGGTGCCCTGGCCTTCAACGCGGGCCACAACTACGAGCACTATGGCAACATCGTGACTTACATGCGGCTCAAGGGGATGACCCCGCCGTCCAGTCAGCGCGGGATGTAATTCCGGTCGAAGACGTCGAAGGGGTCGAAGACGTCGAAGGGGTCGAAGACAGTCGAAGGCGGTCGAAGGCGGGGGCGGGTCCCCGGCTTCCACCGCCTTCTGCCTACTTGACGCCGGGATTCGAGGGGGTACGCTTCTCCCACAATCGTTTCAAGATGCTCCGCCCGGATCACCACAGAAGGGAGATCGCATGCTAGCCTGGAGTCTGCGCTTCCGCAGTCTGGCCGCCGTGCTGTTCCTACTCCCGTTTCCGTTGACGCTCCGGGCCCAAGGCGTTACGACCGCAGCGTTGCACGGGGTGGTGAGTGACGATCGGGGTGCGCCCATTTCCGATGCCAACCTGCTGGTGGTCCACCTGCCCAGCGGGACTCAGTATCGCGGTCTGACCCGCTCGGGCGGGGCCTACGGCATCCCCAACATGCGGGTGGGCGGACCCTATCGGGTCAGCGTCCGAGCCATCGGGTTCGAACCCCGGGATCAGGAGGACGTGTTCCTGAACCTGGGCCAGAACCTCCGGCTCGACTACCAGCTCACCCGCCAGGCGGTGCAGCTCGCGGAGCTGGCGGTCACGAGCGAGCGCGACCAGGTGCTCAACGCGGGGCGGACCGGCGCCGCGACCTTTTTAACCCGGGATCAGGTGACGCTGCTCCCGTCGATCAAGCGCAGTACCCGCGATCTGACCCGTCTGGATCCACGCAGCGACGGCAATCTCAGCTTCGCCGGCCGCAACTGGCTCTACAACAACATCTCGCTGGATGGCTCGTACTTCAACAACCCGTTCGGGCTGGACGATCCGTCGCCGGGGGGACAGACCAACGCCGAGCCGGTTCCGTATGACGCGGTGGACCAGGTGCAGGTCTCGGTGGCGCCGTTCGACGTCCGGCAGGGCGGTTTCACCGGCGCCAACGTCAACACGGTCACCAAGAGCGGGACCAACGACTTCCGGGCATCGCTCTATTCCTTCTACCGCAGCGACGAAATGCTGGGCAATACCATCAGGGGATCGCCGGTGGTGGCCAACCCCGACCTCAACTTCATCCAGTCGGGTGTCAGCGTCAGCGGGGCGTTCAAGCGGGACAAGCTCTTCTTCTACGTGAATGCCGAGCTGGAGCGGACCGACGATCCCGGGACCAACTTCGTGGCGGCCCGGAGCGGCGTCTCGGGGTTCGGGGTGTCACGGGTGCAGGCCGCGGTGATGGATGCGATCCGGCAACGCCTGATCGACGAATACGACTACGATCCGGGGCCGTACGAGGGCTATGTCCACGAGACCAACAACAATAAGCTGCTGGCGAAGCTGGACTGGAACATCAACCCGAACAACAACCTGACGTTCCGCTACAATTTCCTGGATGCCAAGCGCGACCTGCCGCCCCATCCGTTCGTGCTGAGCATCAACAATTCCGGCCGGGGGCCCAACGAAAGCACGCTGCCGTTCTACAATTCGGGCTATGCCATCAACAACAACCTGAACTCGTTCGCGCTGGAGCTGAACAGCCGGGGGAGCGGGTTTGCCAACCGGTTCTTCGCCAGCTTCAACCGGTTCAGGGACTTCCGCCAGCCTTTCAGTCGTGACTTTCCGACGCTGGAGATCGGTGAGGACGGCGTCACCTACACGACGGCGGGGCACGAGCCATTCTCGATCCACAACATCCTGGATCAGGACGTGCTCCAGCTCACCAACAACTTCACGCTCCCCCGGGGACGTCATAACCTGACTTTCGGCGGCAACTTCGAGTCATTCTCCTTCTTCAACTCGTTCAACATTTTCCGCCATGGCTTGTTCCAGCTGCCGTACCAGCTGGACTTCCTGCGGGCGACCACCTTCCCCTCGGTGGCCGAGTTCATGGCCGCCACGGACCCCAATAATCCGGACCAGCTCGACCTGAACGGCTACGTGGGAGGCGGGCCCTTCAAGGGCGAGAAGATCGCGGTGGGGCAGCTCTCGTTCTACGGGCAGGATGAGTTCCTGGTCTCCAACCGGTTCACCCTGACCTACGGTTTGCGAGCCGACTTCCCACTGTACTTCACCGACCCGGTGGACAATCCGTTCAGCCGGGCCCAGATCGCGCTGGACGAGAACGACCAGGCCGAGACGGTCGATCAGAGCGAGCTGCCCGGTGCCAAGCTGATGCTCTCGCCCCGGGTCGGCTTCAACTGGAACGCGGTAGGCGAACGCAGCACCCAGCTCCGAGGCGGGACCGGCATCTTCACCGGGCGGGTGCCGTTCGTGTGGGTCGGGAACGTCATCTCGAACCCGGGCGCCAACCCGAACCTCTTCCCGGCCGCAGGCGCTCCTGAAATCCCGACCTCGGACGACGCGATCCTGCAGCAGTCGTTCGATTTGAACGCCATGGATCCGGACTTCAAGTGGCCTCAGATCTGGACCACCGACCTGGCCGTTGACCAGCAGCTCCCCTGGGACCTCCTCGGCACCTTCGAGGTGATCTACTCCAAGGACCTCAACGCGGTGTTCATGCGGAAC
>DASWKS010000481.1:0-7260 GCA_036396495.1 Gemmatimonadales bacterium | reverse complement strand
GACCCAGATCGCCCAGATCCCGGGCGTAGATGAATACGCCGGCCAGGATGAGCGTCGAGCCACCCTGCGGTTCGCGGGCGGATCCCTGGTACAGGTGGTCGTGACTACGCCCGTCAATCTGGGTGCGGTCCTGGTGCAGGCCACCGGCAGCGAGGCGCACCTGGCGCGACTGGTGGAGCGGGCCTCGGGCCGGGGCTACACCCTGCAAGGCGCCGCGCTCTGGCACCGGAGCGAGTTTGTGCCCACTCCCACCGAGCAGGCCCTCTATGCCGCGCTGGGGCTGGCCGAGATTCCGCCCGAGTTGCGCGAGGGGTTGAACGAGCTCGAGCTGGCCGCCGGCGGACTTCCCCGTCTGGTGGACGCGGGCGACATCCGCGGTTTCATCCATTGTCACACCAACTTCTCCGACGGATCGAGCACGGTCGAGGAGCTGGCCCTGGCCGGTCGGGACGCGGGCTTCGAGTATCTCGGGATCACCGATCACTCCAGCTCGGCCGCCTACGCCGGCGGGATGGGGCGGGAGGATCTGGAGCGGCAATGGGCCGAAGTCGACGCGGTGAACCGGCGAGTCGGCGGCATCCGGGTGCTCAAGGGTATCGAGGTGGACATCCTCGAGAACGGCGAGCTCGACTATGGCGAAGAGGTACTGAGCCGCTTCGACTTCGTGATCGCATCGGTCCACACCCGCTTTGCCATGGACCAGCGCGCCATGACCGAACGGCTGCTGCGGGCCATGGAGAGCCCCTGGATAACGATCATGGGTCATCCGACTGGGCGGTTGCTGCTGGCCCGGGAATCCTTCCCGGTCAATCTCGGCGCGGTCTATGCCAAGGCAGCCGAGCAGGGCATTGCCATGGAGATCAACGCGGACCCGCACCGGCTCGACCTCGACTGGCGCCTGCTGGGCGACGCCAGAACGGCGGGCGTCACCATCTCGATCGGCGCCGATGCACACAACGTCGCCGGGCTCGAGAACATGACCTGGGGCCTGGGGCTGGCGCGCAAGGGTGGTCTCGGGCCGGAGGACATTCTCAATACCCGGCCGGTCGATGAGTTTCTCGCGTTTGCCGCGCGGAGACACGCATGAGACGGACGGACGGGCGGGCGGGCAGGCGGACGGGAGGTACGAAGGCCGCGGTTCGGTCGGAGGCGCGGACCGCCCGCCTGCCTGCCCGCCCGCCCGCCCAGGCGCAAGCCGTGGTAAAGCTCCTGCGTCGCGAATATCCCGACGCCCATTGTGAGCTCAACTTCCGTACGCCCTACGAGCTGCTGGTGGCCACAATCCTCTCGGCCCAGTGTACCGACGTCCGGGTCAACCTGGTGACGCCGGGACTCTTCGAGCGCTTTCCCACGGCGCAAGTCCTGGCAGGTGCCAATCCGGATGAGCTGGAGGACATGATCCGGTCGACCGGTTTCTTCCGCAACAAGACGAAGAGCCTGCTGGGCATGGCCCACGCCCTGGTGGAAACGCACGGGGGCGAGGTGCCCTCGAGCATGGAGGAGCTGCGCCGGTTGCCGGGGGTGGGGAGGAAGACCGCCAACGTGGTGCTGGGGAACGCCTTCGGGATCAACCAGGGGATCACCGTCGATACCCACGTCGCCCGGCTCTCGGATCTGCTGCAGCTCAGCCGAGAGGCCGATCCGCTCAAGATCGAGCAGGATCTGATGGCGCAAGTCCCTCGCAAGGACTGGACGATGTTCTCCCATCTGCTGATCTGGCACGGCCGGCGGGTGTGCATCGCGCGCCGACCCAAATGCCCCGAGTGTGTGCTCAACCGAATCTGTCCTTCGGCCCGCCTAGATCCCGCGCCGGCCCGGCCTGCCAAGCGACGCATCGCCAGCTCCTGATGTACCGGTATGCTAGCCGGCGGTAAAACCAGGCTGCCTCATTCGTCCTATCTTGCAGGCGTTAGGGAGATGGGTGATGAATCAGCTGGCGCAGGCCAATTCAGCATATCTCCGCTCCGCCGCCCACCAGCCGGTGGATTGGCGACAGTGGTCCGAGGCCGCGTTCGCCGAGGCCAGACAATCCGAGCGGCCGGTGCTGCTCGACATCGGCGCGGTGTGGTGCCATTGGTGCCACGTGATGGATGGTGAGTCATACGAGGATGCCGGGCTCGCCGCCTTCATGAACCAGAATTTCCTGTGCGTCAAGGTCGACCGCGATGAACGGCCCGACGTGGACGCGCGCTATCAGCGCGCGGTCCAGGCCATTACCGGGCAGGGTGGCTGGCCTCTGACCGCGTTCCTCACACCCGATGGCGAAGTGTTCTACGGCGGGACCTACTTCCCGCCGGACGATCGCTGGGGTCGGCCCGGGTTCCGCACGGTGCTGGAGCAGGTGCTCCACTTCTGGCGGGACCAGCGGAGTCGGGCGCTGGACCAGGCCAGCGCGCTCAGGAGGATGCTGGCCGACCAGACCGACCGGGTGACTCCGGGCCGGGTGACGGCCAGCATGCTGCTGTCGGCCGAGCGGCAGATCCTGGCTGCCTTCGACCCGGCTTTCGGCGGCTTCGGTTCCGCGCCCAAGTTCCCCCATCCCGGGGTGGTGCGTTTCCTCCTGTCGCGCTGGGCCGACGGCGGTTCCAGTCAGACGGCCCACGTCGCGCGGGAAACCCTGCTGGCGATGGCCCGGGGCGGTATGCGCGACCACCTGGGCGGCGGCTTTCACCGCTACAGCGTGGATCGGGAGTGGATCATCCCCCACTTCGAGAAGATGAGTTACGACAACTCGGAGCTCCTGGCGGCCTATCTCGACGCGGGCGTACTGCTCGACTCGCCGGAGTTCGGGGAGACTGCCCGGAGCAGCGTGGCATGGGTGCGTGAGGTCCTGGCCAATCCGGGCGGCGGCTATGGGACCAGCCAGGATGCCGACGTTGGGCCCGATGACGACGGCAGCTATTTCACCTGGACCCTCGACGAAATGGCGGCGGTCCTCAAGCGGGACGAGCTCGAGGTCGCATCCCGTCGATTCGGACTGGGCACCGGTGGCGCCATGCCCCACCACCCCGAGCGCAACGTGCTGTACGCCGCGCAGACGGTGGACGACGTCGCCCAGCGGAGCGGGCGCACCGCGACCGCCGTGGCCGAGCTGCTCGCGAGTGCGGTCGAGAAACTCCAGGCCGCCCGGAGCCGCCGGCCCGCGCCGGTGGTCGATCACAATCAGTACACCTCCTGGAACGCGATGATGGCGAGCGCGATGCTGCACGCGGCGGCGGTGCTGGATGACCCCTGGGCCCGCGATCACGCGCTTCGGACCCTCGCGCGTCTGGGGGGATGGGACGGGGAACTGCCCGTCCGCCCGTCGGTCCGTCCGCCGGTCCCGCTGCCGCATGCCCCCGGGGTGGAAGGCCTGCTGGAAGACCAGGTGTACGCCGCCGATGCCGCGTTGCACGCCTTCGAGGCCACCGCTGACGGGGCCTGGCTCGACTGGGCCGCGGCCCTGATGGAGGAGGTGTGGAACGGTTGGCGGGACCACTCCGGCGGCGGGCTCTTCGACCTGGTGCCGGGGCGAGGCGGTCCGGGGCTCCTGACCCAGGGTCTCAAGTCCATCGAAGACGCCCCGGTGCCGGCGCCGAACGGCGTCGCCGGGATCGTGTTCGCCCGACTGGCAGCCCACCTCGATGATCCCCGGTGGTCCAGCCGGCACCGGGCCCAGGTCGAGGCCTTCGCCGCGGTCGCGCCGGGCATGGGATTACACGCGGCGGCGTGGCTGCAGGCCGCCGACTGGCAGCTGCATCCGCCGCATCACCTCGTCATCACCGGGCCGGTGGGTCATCCCACGGCCGACGCGATGCACCAGCTGGCGCTCCGCACCGTGCTGCCTCGTCGCGTGGTGCGCCGCCTCCACCCCGACGACGATGCGCCAGGCGGGCTGCCGGCCGAGCTCCGGGTCATGGTGGAGGCGGGGCCACGGGTGCGAGGGTATCTCTGCCGCGGCACCCAGTGCGAAGCACCGGCGGACCACCTCGAAGCGTGGCAGGAGCGGCTGCGTTCGGCGGGACGGCGGATGGAGGCCAGTCTGGCGTAGGGATTGGTGCCCCAGGCGTTTAACTTTGGGGCAAGTCAACCGGCTTCGACTGCTTCGACCACCTTCGACCCCCTTCGACCCCTTCGACCATGATGAAGACCGCCACACTCGTCACCGAAAAGGGGACCATCGTCGCCGATCTGTTCGACGAGGAAGCCCCCACTACCGTCGCCAATTTCGAGAAGCTCGCCAACCAGGGATTCTACGACGGTACCCGATTCCACCGGGTGATCCCCGATTTCGTCATTCAGGGAGGAGATCCGCTCTCGCGTGACCCGAACAATCCGAGGGCGGGCACCGGCGGGCCGGGGTACAAGATCAAGTGCGAAACCAGCCGGAACGTCCACAAGCATGTCGCCGGGACCTTCTCAATGGCCCACGCCGGCAAGGACACCGGCGGGAGCCAGTTCTTCATCGCTCATTCGCCCCAGCCCCATCTCGACGGGGTGCATACCGTGTTCGGCCAGGTGAAGGAAGGCATGGATGTGGTCATGGCGATCCGGAAGAACGACAAAGTTGAATCGATCAGAGTGACATGACAGGTCAAAGGCGATGATCGTTGATTTCGCGGTCCTCGCCGACTATGCCCTGGTCGACCAGCACGGCAAGTTGTCCGTGCTGGGGATCTTCCAGCACGTCTGGGTGCAGAGCTTTCCCGCGGTCCATCCCCGCACCCACCTGGTCCTCCGGGTGCGAGGCCGGCGCAACGAGATCGGATCGCACCCGGTGCGGATCCGGTTCGTGGACCAGCAGGGCACCGAGCTGGTCGGCGGGGAAGGCACCATCCAGTTCGGCGAGCCGCCGGCGGGCGTCACCGAGATCGAGGCCGGCGCGGTGCTGGTATTCGATGTGCCGCTGCCCCAGTCGGGACACTACGCCTTCGAGATCCAGCTCGACGGCCAAGCCGCCATTCGAGTTCCGCTCTCTGCCTCTGCCTTACCCGCTTCCGGATCGACTCTTCACTAAAGCGCCAGGTGAGAGGGATGAACCGGGAGGGCGGAGTGAACTGGAGAATGCCCAATGCCCAGTGCCCATGGCAGAGGTGGGCTGCCGGCGACCCCCTCTGCATTGGGCATTCGGCACTGGGCATTCTCCAGTTCACTTCCCCTTCCCACCTCCTGTTATGCTCCTACCATGCACCGTGATTCCGCTCTGGCGCTGGTCCACGAGTACACCAGCAACGAGGCGCTCCGCCGCCACATGTACGCCGTCGAGATCGCCATGCGCGCCATGGCGGAGAGGGCCGGGGAGGATCCCGATCGCTGGGGACTGGTGGGGCTGGTACACGATTTCGACTACGAGCGTTTTCCCAACCCGGCCCATTCGGCAACCGACGAACACCCGGCCCACGGGGTCCGGCTCCTGGCCGAACGGGGCCTGCCGCAGGACATGCAGGAGGCCATCCTGGGTCATGCCCGCTACACCGGGGTTGCGCGGACCACGCCGATGGCCCGGGCGCTCTTCGCGGTGGACGAGCTGTGCGGGTTTCTGGTGGCGTGCGCCTTGGTGCGGCCCTCGAAAAGTCTGGCCGACCTGGAGGTTTCGAGCGTCAAAAAGAAGCTCAAGGACAAGGCTTTCGCCCGCGGAGTGAGCCGGGAGGATGTGTTTCAGGGTGCGGAGGAACTGGGCCTGCCGCTCGAGGAGTTGATTCAGTTCGTGCTGGTCGCGTTGCGGCCGCTTGAGAAAGAGTTCGGGCTGGGGCCAACTGATGCCGCCTGAACCCCGCCCCCGGGCCGGATGACCGATCCCACCGCTCCGCCGGTCGGAGGCATTCAGGCTTTGGTCGACCGCGCCATGGACCGGGTGGCCGGAGCACGGGCCATCCCGGGCAATCGGGTCACTCTGCTGTTCGATGGTCCCGAGGTGTACCCCGCCATGCTGGAGCGGATCGGCGCGGCGCGGGACTGGATTCACCTGGACAACTACATCATCCGCGATGACGCCACCGGCCGCCGCTTCGGCGAAGCGCTGTGCGATCGCGCCCGAGACGGCCTCCGGGTGCGGGTGCTGGCGGACTGGTTCGGTTCCTTCGCCACCCGCCGCCGTTTCTGGCGGCGACTCCGGTCGGCCGGGATCGAGGTGCGGCTCTTCGGGCCGCCCAACCTGCTGCGGCCCTTCCGGAACCTGACGCGGGACCATCGCAAGCTGTTGGTGGTGGACGGCAGAACCTCCGTGACCGGCGGGTTCTGCATCGGCAACGAATGGAGCGGTGATCCGTCGCAGGGGCGCCCGCCCTGGCGCGACACCGGCGTCGCCATCGATGGACCGGCCGCCTCGGCGCTGGATCAGGCCTTTGAAGCGGTCTGGAACCAGATCGGCAGCCCGCTCCCCGCCGGTGAGCTCGCGCCCGACGTGCCCAGCCAGGGTGAAGCCGCTGTCCGGGTGGTCGCCGGCGAACCGGCCGGAATCCGCGCCTCCCGGATGACCGAGCTGTTGCTGGCGGGATCGGCCGAACGGGTCTGGCTGACCGATGCGTATCTGGTGGCGCCCCGGGGCATCTATCGGGCGCTGCTCGATGCCGCCAGGGAGGGGGTCGATGTCCGGCTGCTGGTCCCCGGGACCAGCGATCTGCCCCACATCCGGAATCTCACTCGTACCGGGTATCGCGAACTGCTGACCGCCGGCGTTCGCATCTTCGAGTGGCGGGGCCCCATGTTGCATGCCAAGAGCATCGTGGCCGACGGCCGCTGGGTCCGTATTGGGTCGACCAACATGAACGTGTCCAGTCTGGTGGCCAACTACGAGCTCGACGTGATGATCGACGATCAGGAGTTCGCGAACCAGATGGAAGCGCAGTTCCGCCGCGACCTGGACCAGAGCGTCGAGGTATGGCTCAAGCCGGCTCGGCGATTCGGGGATACGCTGGACTTCCGCCTCGAGGCCTCCCCCGGTCCCCGGGTGCGCGGCCTGCGGGAGCGCCGTCGCCGCACCGTTATTGCCCTCCGGGCCGTCGTGGGCGGATCCCAACGCGCGCTCTTGCTGCAGCAGACCCTGGGTCTCATGCTGCTGGCGGGGCTGCTGCTCTTTTTCCCGGTGCCCATGGCCATCGTCTTCGGCGTCCTCACGCTGTACTTCGCGTTTACCGGCATGCTCGAGACCCTGGAGCGGCGCAGGACGGCCCGACGTACCGACGGACTGACGGACTGACGGACGGTACTGAAAGGTCTTGCGCCGCATGGCGATACCCATCCCTTTAGCGAGTGCCCCGTCCGCCCGTCCGCCCGTCCGCC
>DASWKS010000480.1:0-3706 GCA_036396495.1 Gemmatimonadales bacterium | reverse complement strand
CACCCAGCGCGCGGGCGACCTCGTCGGCCACCAGGATGCCCCCGCGCGGCAGTCCGATGACCACGGGGTCCGCAGCGCGCAACGCCGCGAGACGGCTGCCCAGCTGGCGACCTGCATCTCTGCGGTTGCTATACATGGTCGAAGGAGTCGAAGGAGTCGAAGGAGTCGAAGGGGTCGAAGAAGTCGAAGACGTCGAAGGCGGTCGAGATTGAGCTCCTTCGACTCCTTCGACTCCTTCGACTATCGAAAGATACCGTTCATCCCGCGCTGAGCCAGCACCGCGTTGAACGCCGCAACGTCCCGGGCCAGGAATTCATCGAATCGGCGCCGGACCGCCTCGAGCTGGCTTCGCAGCTCGCTGTGCACTGCCCGGTGCTGGGCGGTGGGCGCGTAGTCCGAGCCGCCGAGGTCACCACCCAGATAGGCCAGCCGTCCCGCGATGCGCACCGGGTAGCGGATCAGATCCTGGCCCCGCCCGGTCAGGCGGAGCTCGACCAGCTCCTGCTCGACCGCAATGGCTTTCTGGTTGAGCGAATCGGCGTCGTTGCGCACCGCGGCGCGGGCGGTGTCGTCGCTTAGAGTGATGCGCAGGGCCGCCAGCTGGTGGCGGATGTTCTCCAGCGCATTGATCATCTCCACCGCGGCCTGGAGATCCCCGCTGATCTGGCGCAGGAGTTCCATCTGCTGGGTAATCTCCGCGTCGCTTCCCCCGGAGTTCGGGTCTTTACGGAGCTCCAGCGCCTGGCTGTACTCCTTCCCCCCCGTCTTGAGCCGGATCGAGTAGTTCCCCGGCGGCGCCAGCAGGGTCAGCGGGAACTGATCGAACGACGCCCGTCCCTCCGCGGTCACGGTGATCTCCGGCGCATGGAGCGGCGGGGTGCGCAGCTTCGCCGCCTTGGGCGGGTCGAAACGCAGGTCCCACCAGACCCGGTTGATGCCCGCTTGTCCGGTGCCGGTGAGCTTGCGAACCACGGTCCCGCTCCGGTCGACGATCTCGAGTCGCACGGTGTCCTTCTCTTCGGCCTTGAGCCAGTACTGCAGCGATGCGCCATAGGGTGGGTTGGCTCCCGCCGCCGGATCGTAGAGAGGGCTCCAGGCCGGCTCCACCTGGCGGAGGCGATAGGCCGGCCGGGGGGCGAACAGCGCCGCGTCCTGAGACGTCAGGGTCGGATGCAGCTGTCGCAGCGGCGTGACGTCATCCAGGATCCAGAAGCCTCGACCGTAGGTCGCGAGCACCAGATCGGAGAAGTGCTCCTGCAACGCGATGCCGTGCACCGGCGCGTGCGGCAGGTTGTTCTGGAGCGGCTGCCAGTTGTCGCCGTCGTCAAACGACAGGTAGAGCGCATTCTCGGTGCCGAGGTAGAGCAGGCCGCGCCGGACCGGATCCTCCTTCACGAAGTGGGCGTAGCTGAGCGGGGTCTTGGGGATCCCATTCACGATGAGTTTCCAGGTCTTACCGAAATCCGAGGTGCGATAGGCCCATGGATCACGGTTGTTCACCTGGTGTCCATCGACCGTCAGGTACGCGGCCCCGGCCTCGAAGCGGGAGGGCTCGATGTTGCTGATGGTGCCCCAGGGAAGCAGGCCGGTGATATTCGCGGTGAGGTTGGTCCAGCTGCTGCCGCCGTCCTGGCTCAGGTGGACCAGTCCATCGTTGGTTCCGGCCCAGATCACGCCGGCCTTGAGCCGCGATTCCGCGATGGCCATCACCACGCCGGCGTACTCCACGCCGATGTTGTCGGGGGTGAGCCCGCCGGAGCTGACCTGCCTGGTCTTTTCGTTGCGAGTGAGGTCGGGACTCAGCTCGCGCCAGCTTCGTCCCCCATCGATCGTGAGGTGGACGTGCTGGCTGCCGACGTAGACCCGGTTCCGGTCGTGGGGGGAGATGGTGAGCGGGAAGGTCCAGTAGAACCGGTACTTAAGGTCGGCCGCCGGCCACCCCCGGGTCATCATGGGCCAGACTTCGACGTTGTGCGTCATGCCGGTCCGGAGATCGTGCCGGGCCACGATGCCGCCCAGGCTGCCGAACCCCGAAGCACTGGACCACACCAGGTTGGGATCTTCGGGGTCCGGGGTGGCCCAACCGCTTTCGCCGCCCCCCACCGAGCGCCATTCGCCCCGGGGGATTCCACTTTCCGATCCGAAGACGGAGAACTTGCTGTTGCTGGGGCCGCGGGCGGAATTGCCATCCTGGCGGTTGCCGTAGACGTAGTACGGGATCTGGTTGTCGACCGTCACGTGATACATCTGGGCGATCGGAAGCTGGACCTGGTGCCAGCTTCTGCCCCGGTTCCAGGAGATGGAGATGCCGCCGTCGTGGCCCACTGCCATGCGGTTGCCGTTGGCGGGATCGATCCAGATGTCGTGGTGATCGTATCCCGGCGTTTCGATCCCGGTGGCGTCGATGGTGGTCTTCCCGCCGTCGTAGGTCCTGCTCCAATCGGCCGCCGCGAAATAGGCCTCGTTCTCGTTGTCGGGCGCCACCGCCATCCGAGTGTAGTACTGGGTCCGGCCGGCCAGCTGCCGGTCGTAGCTCACCACCTGCCAAGTCGCCCCGGCATCATCCGACCGCCACAGTTCGCCTCGCTCGGGCTCGAACCCGGGGAACGGGACGCCGTCGCTGGTCTCGATCAGGGCGTACACCCGATTGGGATTGCTGCGCGAAATTCCCAGCCCGACCTTGCCGAATGGCTTCGCTGGAAGTCCGCTGCCGGTGAGCCGGCTCCAGGTGATCCCACCGTCGGTCGACTTCCAGAGCCCGCTGCCGGCTCCTCCGCTGGTGCGTCCCGCGGTGTGAATGTTGAGCTGCCAGGTGGCGGCATACGCGATGCGCGGGTTGACCGGGTTCATCATGACGTCGATGGCACCGGTGCTGTCGTTGACGAACAGGGTGCGATCCCAGGTCTTGCCGCCGTCGGCCGTCCGGTAGACACCCCGTTCCGGCTGGGGACCGTACCCATGACCCAGGGCCGCCACCAGGACGACATCAGGATTGCGGGGATCGACCGCGATGCGTCCGATCCGTCCGGTCAGCTCCAGTCCGGCTCGGCTCCAGGTCTTCCCCGCGTCGGTGGAACGGAACACGCCCCAACCGAGCGAGATGTTGCTCCGGATGAAGGGCTCGCCGGTTCCTACCCACACCACGCTGTGATCCGATGGCGCCACCGCGATCGCGCCGACCGACGACACCGGCTGGCTGTCGAAGATCGGCTCCCACCGGACGCCGCCATCGCTGCTTTTGAAGATCCCGCCCGAGGCCGCGCCGGCGTAGTACACCAGCGGATCGCCCGGCACGCCCGCCACCGCCGAGACCCGGTTCCCTTCCGGCCCGATGTGCCTGAGCTTGAGCTGGCTGTACCAGGCGGGGTCAAAGACCGGTTTCGATTCCTGCGGCTGGTTGCGCCGCTGGGCGGAGACCGGGAGCGCAGCCACGCAAAGGAGCGCGGCGGCCAGAATAGGGGCGACCATGAGGGCGAAACTCCGGGGGGTGGATGGGGGAATCTAAATGCAGAGTGCAGAATGCAGAATGCCGAAGGGGTTCACCTCTGCATCCTGCACTCTGCATTCTGCATCCTGCCTTCAGTTTCTAGCGCGCCCCATTCCCAGACGAAGCTCGTTTTTGAGCGCGAGGAGCTGTTCGTCGGTGGCCCCGGCGTCGAGTCGGGCGCCGACCTGCTGCAGCGCGTGGTCGAGCGGCAGGCCCTGG
>DASWKS010000479.1:0-7204 GCA_036396495.1 Gemmatimonadales bacterium | reverse complement strand
CACCGGTTCCGGAAGCTCACGCGGCCTCACGCTCGATGCCTCGCTGAGTGCGGCTCGCTACGGCGTCGTCGCCAGCTACGGGCTACAGCGGGTCCGCTTCTCCACTGCGGAATCCGTTTTTATCCCCGAACATGGAGCGACCCAACTCCTGGAAGGCGGTGTGATCGTCTTCCCGACCGCCACCTCCTCGATCCGGCTCGGTGCGGTCGGGCTCTGGGGACGTCGCGCCACCGCCCTCACTGGAGGGCTCGAGTTCGAGGCCTGTAACCTGCTCGATCGGGGATGCGAATTCGGCGGCAGCCCCCGCGCCGATCGGAATGGGCTGGGCGGGACGACCCTGCCGGCCTATTTCCGGGTGGACCTCGGGCTGCGCCAACACTGGCATATCGGGCTCGGAGGACGCGACGCCTCGATCGCGCTCTTCGGCACCGTGACCAACCTCCTGGGCCGGAAGAACCTCCTGTCGCTGGGCCAGGATCCGCTGGTCGACGGGCTTTTCGAGGTCGAGATGCGGCCCCGGGCGCCCCTGGTAGTCGGGCTCGACTGGCGATTCTAGGGCTGTGATGATGGCGGTCATCCTGAGCGCAGCGGCCGTCATCCTGAGCGCAGCGAAGGATCTCCTGTCACAAACCCGCGTCCTCCCGGTTCCATTCATGGAGGTCGGCCGTGGATAGCCCGGGCGTGGTGCAGCGCGACGACGTGGAGACCTCGCAGATTCCCCGGCGCGAGGATGCAGCGGCACGGGCTGATGCCGCCCGCCGGTTCCATGACCGGTTTGTGGAACTGTTCGACGCCAACTTTCAACGGCTCTATCGCTACCTCGACCGGCTGTCGGGCGAGGCGGAACTGGCGGCTGATCTGGCCCAGGAGGCGTTCCTCCGGCTGTACCGGCGGGGCTCGCTGCCCGATGCGCCGGAGGCCTGGCTGGTCAGCGTCGCCATGAATCTGCTTCGCAATACCAAGTCCACCGAGCGGCGCCGGCGCGGGCTGCTCACCCTGAATCGCGGTGAGAGGAGCCATTCCGATCCGGCGCCGTCGCCCGACGAATCCCTGGCCAGCGAGCACACTCGCCAGCGGGTGCGGGCCACCATCGACCGGATGCCGGAACGGGAGCGCCGCCTGCTGCTGCTCAGCGCCGAAGGGTTCAGTTATCGGCACATGGCTCAGGCCCTCGATCTGAACCCGGCGAGCGTCGGGACTCTCCTGGCCCGCGCCCGGCGCAGCTTCCGTGAGATCTACGGGGACGAACCCGATGCGCCCTGACGACGAACGGATCGACGCGCTATTGCGGCAGCTCGACCATGCGCCGCCGGCGGTGACCTCCGAGATGGTCGTGGCCCGGGCTCGAGCCGGTGGGGGATGGGGACGGCGGGCGGCGTTGATCATGGCCGCCCTGGGTCTCGCCGGCGCGGCCTACGCCTTCCCGGGATCGCCCCTGCCGGAGTGGGCTCGCACCGCGGCGCGCCGGATCAAGCCCGGTCCGATCGTATCACTCCCGGCGCCGGCTCCGACCCAGGTTCCTCTGGCTCCTCTGGCGGGGATTGCGGTCGCACCCGGCCGGTCGCTGGTGATTCTCTTCACCCACTACCAGGCTCAGGGACAGGTACGGGTCTCCCTGACCGACAGTGCCCGGGTGCTGGTGCAGGCACCGGGCGGCGCCGCGACCTTCACCTCCGAGGCCGACCGACTGGTGATCGACAATCCGGGTACTTCGGCGGGCTTCGAGATCCGGATCCCTCGCGCCGCGGCCCGGGTCGAAATCCGGGTGCGGGGTGCTCGCATTCTCCTCAAGCAGGGACCCCGGGTCACTGTCACAAACCTCCGTCCGGTTGGCTCCTCCGGCGAACAGTGTCAGCCAACGGAGGATCCGATGAGCAGTGCCCGTATCAGCAGCGCGTTGGGAGTGGCCGTCGCGTTGTCCCTGGCCGGCTGTGATTCCACCTCACCGCTGGAGGGAAGCGAAGACGCCGCCTTCAAGCAGGAACTGGATCTGGCGCTCTGCGCCCCGTCGCAGAGCGGGTTCAGCTCCAGCTCCACCAACCCCTACTTCCCGATCCAAGTGGGCAAGGTGTGGAGCTACGAAGGGGAAGAAGACGGCGAGCTGGAGGAGCTCACCATCACCGTGCTGGACGACACCGAGATCGTGGCCGGGGTCACGACCCGGGTAGTGGAGGAGCGCGAGAAGATCGATGGAAAGCTGGTCGAAGTCTCCCGCAATTACTTCGCGCAGGCGGCCGACGGCACCGTGTGTTACTTCGGGGAAGCAGTCGACATCTACCAGAACAATCAGGTCATCTCACACGAAGGCGCCTGGCGGGCCGACCAGCCCGGCAACGGTCCCGGCATCATCATGCCGGCGTCGCCCACTCCCGGGCTCAAGTTTCAGATGGAGGACGCGCCCGGGATCGCGCTGGATGAAGGCCTGGTGGTAGGGACGGGAAGCGTTACGGTGCCGGCCGGGACGTTCACCCAGACCATCCGAGTCCGGGAGTTCAATCCACTGGATGGGGACAAAGGCTACAAGTGGTACGCGGCAGGGGTAGGGCTGATCATCGACGGGCCGGTCAAGCTCATCGAATATCACTGATTCAGGTCAGGGGCCTCGCCGGGTAGGACGGCGACGGATCAGTTCGCGGCCAAGAGTCGCTCGAAGCGAGGGTGACCTTTGAGCGGCTCGAACGTGGGGTCGATCCGGAGCCAGCCCGGCGACAGCAGGTAGGGGATGCGAAGCAGCGGTTCCAGCCGATCCAGCGCCTTTTCCGGCTCGCCTAACATAAGGTAGATCCGCACCAGTTGATGCTGGCCGTAGGCGCCGTTCACGGCATCCCGGCTCAACGGCTGGTACGCCATTGCACGTTCGCCCTCCGAGATGGCCTGTTCCTTCCTCCCCATATACGCCAGCGCCAGTCCGTAGAGCACATGGAGCTGGGGATCATTGGGAGCGTCGCGGAGCTGCACCTCGAACGCCATGCGCGCGGTGTCGGCATAGGCCCGGGCCTTGGCCTGATCGCCTCGCAACCACCAGGTCTGCATGAACACCGAGCCCCAGGCGGCAGGATCGTCGAAGAAGGCCGAGGGCGGCAGCCGCAGCAGCAACCGCTGCTCGGCGTCGTCCAGGACCCAGAACAGGTCCATGTAGGTGGCGAGGTAGGCGACCAGCGCCGGCTGTCCCAGCGATCCCGGAGCGCTCTTGATCACCGTCCGGGCGGCGGCCAGATCACCCCGGGCCAGATGGACTATCGCCTGGGCCTGGATGTTGTTGGGATCGGCCGGGGCCAGGGCCAGGGCGTCGTTCCCCACCTCGAGGGCTTCAGGGTAACGCCGGAGGTAGGTCAGGACCCGGCGGAGCGCAGCGGTAGTGTTGACGGAGCGGGGATCGAGACGGCGGGCCCGCTCCAATTTAGCCAGCGCGTCATCCCACCGGCCCAAGGCCTGTTCCACCGAGGCAGCCCGGGTCAGAATTTCGGGATCGTTCGGGGCCGCCCGGAGCGCCAGCAGCATCTCCTCTTCCGCCCGGGCAGCATCCTTCTGGACCGCTGAGTGGAACCCGGCCATCGCGGCATGGCTCTGGGCTCCGTCGGGGTCGGCGGCCAGTGCCTGATCCGCCGCCTCCTTCGCTCGGGCGGCGATCGCCGGGTCCGGCGTGCCGTTGAAATAGAGATTGCTCAATGCCATGCCCAACTGGGCCCACGCCTCCCCAAAGGTCGAGTCGAGCGCGGCCGCCTGCTCGAAATAGCCGGCCCGCTGCTTGAGGGTCGCGGGATCGTTGGCGGTGAGGGCCCGGCCTTTGAGGTACAGGTCCCAGGCCGCGAGGTTGTCGGTGGGGCGCTGGGCCAGCTGGTCCTGTTCGTCGCCGCCCAGTGCCACGCCCAACGCGCCAGCCACGCGGGAAGCGATAGCGTTCTGCACCTGGAAAATGTCGGTCACGTCGGCATCGAACCGCTGCTGCCAGGTCGCCTCACCGGTGCGGGCCGCGATCAACTCGGGTACCACCTGCAACCGGCCACCGGTCTCTCCGCTCCGAGCCCAGCGTACCGTCGCGGTCAGCAGGTATTCCACCCCCAGCTCGCGTCCGATCTGCTGCAGCGACTTCGTAGTCTGGCGGTACTGGTCCGTGCTGGTGCGCGCCGTCACCCGGAAGCCGGGGAGACCGGTCAGTTTGCCCCTGACCTCGTCGGCAATACCGTCGGCCAGGTAGCCGTCATCGGGAGCCCCCCGGTTCTCGAAGGGGAGAATGGCCAGGCGCACACCCGCATCGGCTCCGCTGCCGGCGGCTGAGCCACGAGCGGCGAAGGTGGTGGCGGTCACCGCCCACAGTCCCAGCGCCAGCACTCCTCCGATGGTGGCGTTACGCCAAGTGAGCAGCCGGGCGAGACCGGGAGTGGGTTGACCCTGGCGGCGACGCCGTTCCGCTCTTTGAGTGCTCACTAACACCAGCGCACCGAAGGCGAGCAATCCCACCGCCAGACCGATGGCCCAGGCCGGCAGACCCAGCCGTTTCACCAGAATCACGACCAGAGCCAGAGCGACCGCCGAGGTCACGCCGAAGAGACCCCACACCAGCGCGGGGGACGGTCCCGTGTCTGCCTCGATGGCGGATGCGGCCGGCACGGCCCGGGAGGTGTCCATCGCCGTCACCATCGCGTCCGCCAGGGCTTTGGCCGTGGCGTAACGATCGGCCGGGCTCTTGGCGAGGGCCCGCTTCACCACGGCTTCGACCTGGGGCGAGAGGCCCGGACGGGTTGCCGCGAGCGGCCGGGGTGGCTCCGTCAGGCTCCGGGCGATGATCGCCTGGGCGGTCGGGCCGGTGAATGGGGCTTCGCCCGCGATCATCTCGTACAGCACGCTCCCCACGGCATACACGTCGGTGCGGGCGTCTACATCCGAGGCGCCGGTGGCCTGCTCGGGGCTCATGTACTGCGGGGTTCCGACGGCCAGGCCGGTCCGGGTCAGCGCTTCACCGCCGGATCCGAGCGCTCGCGCGATGCCGAAGTCGGCCACCAGCGCGTGCCCGGCGCTCAGCATGATGTTGGCGGGCTTGATATCGCGATGGATGATACCGCGGTCGTGGGCATAGGCCAGCGCTTCGGCCACTTCCCGTGCCAGCCGCATCGCTTCATCGAGCGGCAGCTGCCCTTCGCGCCGCAGCCGGCCGTGGAGCGACTCCCCCTCCACATACGGCATGACGTAATACAGCAGTCCGTCCGCGTCGCCCGAGTCGTACATGGGAAGGATGTGCGGGTGACTCAGCTGGGCGGCGATCTCGACTTCGCGCAGGAAGCGGTCGGAGCCGAGGGTGGCCGCGAGCTCCGGCCGCATCACCTTGACCGCCACCTTGCGATGGTGCTTGAGGTCCTCGGCCAGGTACACCGTGGCCATCCCGCCTTCACCCAGGACCCGCTCCACCCGGTATCGATCCGCGAGGGCCAGTCGCACCTTCGCCACTTCAAAGGCTCCGGTGGGAGCGGTGCGGGCCGGAACGCCCGGCTCAGTGGGTGTGGCGGTGCCGCAGTGGAGGCAAAACAGAGCCTCCTCCGGCAACGGAGTATGGCACGCGGGACAGGCGCGCGAAGATACGTTCAGGTTCTTGGCCCCGGGGGAGAGAAGGGAGGCGGCACTGCACCGCCTCCTCTGTAATGAACAGGGCGGGAAGAGGGGGCGCAAGGTGGCTAGGTTTGGCGGATCGGCAGCGGGGGAGCATGCGGTGCGGCTGCATGAGTTGGTCGACATTTCCCGGCGCGTGGCGGCCACCCGGGCCCGCCGGGAAAAGGTGCAGCTGCTCGCGTCGTTGCTGGGCCGCGTGACTCCCGACGAAATCGAAGTCGCCGTCGGGTTCCTGGTCGGGTGGCCCCGCCAAGGCCGCCTCGGAGTCGGCTGGGCGGCCCTGGAACAGGCTAAGTCGGAACCGCCCTCGCTGGACGCCACTCTCGAGCTGCTGGAAGTCGACCGATCCTTCGCCCGGATCAAGAGCACCAGCGGGAAGGGATCCTCCGCCGGCCGGGTCGTCATCCTGCGCGCGCTGTTCGCCCGGGCCTTGCCGGAGGAGCATGAATTCCTCATCGGCCTCATCATGGGCGAGCTGCGCCAGGGGGCGCTCGAAGGCGTGATGGTCGAGGCCGTGGCTCAGGCCGCCGGCATTCCGGCCGCTCGAGTTCGCCGGGCCGCAATGCTCGCCGGCGATCTGGGGAAGGTGGCGCTGGCCGCCCTGACCCGGGGCGAGGCGGGTCTGGCGCAATACTCCGTTCGGCTGTTCCAGCCGCTGCAACCGATGCTCGCCGACTCGGCGGAGAACGTAGCCGAGGCGCTCGCAACGCTGGGGCGGGCCGGTTTCGAATTCAAGCTCGATGGGGCAAGGGTCCAGGTGCACCGGTCCGGTCCGGATGTGGCCGTTTATACCCGCAACCTCAATGACGTGACCGCGGCTGTTCCCGAAGTGGTCGAGGCCGCGCTCGGCCTGGCGCTTTCCCAGGTGATTCTCGACGGCGAAGTGCTGGCGCTGGACTCGGCCGGCCGGCCCCTGCCGTTCCAGCTGACCATGCGCCGCTTTGGACGGAAACTCGACGTGGAACGGCTGCGGGCCGAGCTGCCGGTGCGCCCGTTCTTCTTCGATATCCTGCTCCTCGACGGTGAAGAGCTGCTGGATCAGACCTATACCGAGCGGATGGAGCGACTGAGCTCGGCCGTCCCGCCGGAACAGCGGGTGCCGCAGCTGGTGAGCGACTCCGTCGCCGAGGCGGAAGGGTTCTTTTCACGGGCGTTGAGCCAGGGCCACGAAGGGGTCATGGCCAAAGCGTTGGAGGCCCCTTACGAAGCCGGCCGCCGTGGCAAAGCGTGGCTCAAGGTCAAACGGGCCCGGACTCTCGATCTGGTGGTGCTGGCCGCCGAATGGGGCCACGGCCGCCGCCGCGGCACGCTCAGTAATCTCCACCTGGGTGCCCGGGGTGACGCCAACGGGGAGTTCGTGATGCTGGGGAAGACGTTCAAGGGGATGACCGACGAGATGCTGGCCTGGCAGACCGGCGAGTTGCTGGCCCGTGAGACCGAGCGAGACCAGTATACCGTCTACGTCCGGCCCGAGCTGGTGGTGGAGGTGGCCTTCAACGAGATCCAGGAAAGCCCGGTCTACACCGGCGGGCTCACCCTCCGGTTCGCGCGGGTGGTTCGGTATCGGCCCGACAAGGAGCCGGGCGAAGCGGACAGCTTT
>DASWKS010000478.1:0-13733 GCA_036396495.1 Gemmatimonadales bacterium | reverse complement strand
CGCCAGGATCGAGACCGACTCGGTCGTGGTCCGGGGGCGGCTGGCTCGGACCGGCCGCGCCGCCTATCTGGGAACGGTACGGGGAACGCTGACTTCGGCCGACGGCAAGGTGGCGGGCCGATTCGACGAGGCGGTCAGCGTGTATTACGAGATCGACCCCCGGTTTACCCTGCCGCGCAGCGGGCTTCGCCCCGGGCGCTACCGGCTGACGGTGGAGGTGGCGAGCGAACGGAGCGACATCGCTCCCGACCAGGTGCTGAAGGCGCCCACCACCCGCCAGACCATCGACTTCGTCATCCCGTGAGATTCGCGGCCGCCGCCCTTCTCCTGCTGGCGGCGAGGCCCGCCGCGGCGCAGGACCCTCGCATCGAGCCGGTGCTGGTCGAGCTGCGGGTGGGGCGGCTGGCGTCCCGCACCGTGCCGGCCCATCGGGTGGGCGAGCACGCCCTGCTCCCGGTACTGCAGCTGTTCGAGCTGGCGGAGATGCGCGCCGAGTGGCGGGCCGATGGCGATGTGGTGACCATGCTCCAGCCGGGGAATCGCCGAGTCACCATTTCTCCGTCCCGCCGGCGGCTCGAAGTGCGTGGCCGGAGCCGTGATCTGGCCCCCACCGAGTTTCTGATCCAGGAAGAGCAGCTCTACCTGAGCACGGCGGTTCTGGAGCAGACCCTCGGGATCCGGTTCGAGCTGTCCTGGAATGACCTCGAGGTGACCGTGCTCGAGTCCGACAATCTGCCTATCGGGCGGCGTTATCGCCGGGCGGCACTGGCGGCGGCCCGTCTCCTGTCGCGCGATTCCACAACGGCGGACGGACGGCTGGAGGAGCGGCGCTGGCCGCTCGACGGCATCATCGCCGATTACAGCATGCTGGTCCCGACCAATCCCGGTCCCAAAGCCGGCGCCTACAACCTGACTCTGGGGTTCGCGCTGCTGGACGGCGCATTCCTCGCCGGAGTGCAGAACCAGGGACCGCTGGATGAAGGTACCGCGCGGTTCGATGTGAGCTGGACCGGAGTCTGGCGCGAGAACCCGTGGCTGGCCCAGTTGCGGCTGGGCGATGGCTTCTCCTCCGGGCCTCGCACCCGCGCCGTGCGGGGCATTTCCTTCGGGAACGTGCCGTTCCGGCGCCCCGCGATCCTGGGGCAGCTGCCCTTCACCCAGACCCTCGGGCCCGGATGGGAGGTGGAAGCCTACCGGGGCGGACGTCTGCTCTCGTTCGATTCGGTCAACGCATTGGGTCAGTTCTCCCTCGACGTCCCCATCCAGTACGGAGACAACCCGGTCGACTTCATCGCCTACGGTCCGTTCGGCGAAGTCCGCCAATTCAATCGTACCTATCGGGTCAGCGCGGACGTGATTCCCGCCGGCCGGTTCGAGTACGCCATCAGCGCCGGCGCCTGCCGCCGGCTCGCCCCCTGCGGCGCCACGGCCAACCTGGATCTCCGGCTTGGGGTCGCCCAGCGGATCACCGCGTTCGCGGGTTACGACCGCTTCTGGCGGGACACCCTGCCGGACCTGTCCCACCCCTACGCCGGGATCGTGGCCGGCCTCAGCAACAGTGTCGTGGCCGAAGCCGAGGTGGTCGGTTCGGCATTGACCCGCGGCTCACTCCGATTCGAACCGTCCCACAATCTCCAGCTGATCGCCGAGGCAACCCACTTCGCCCAGGATCTGATCCAGCCGATCCTGACCGCGCCGGGGCGGCGCAATCAGCTTACGCTCTACGGACAAGCGCGACCCTTTCGGGGCCCGCTGAGTAAGTGGATGGTGGTGGACGCGGCCATCGACCGGATCACAACCTTGGACGCGACGGTCACGTCCGCCCGACTGGGCGGCTCGTTTCAGACGGGACAGATGCGCCTGATTCCGGCGGTTCGGTGGGAACGCACCGCGCCCGATTCAGCGGCGTCATTCTCGCGGACGTCCTGGGGACTCAACACCATCGTCCTGCCGGTGCGGCGATTGGGTTCCTTCGCCGGGAGCATTACGGCCCGGGCCGGGATCGAATTCGAGACTCCCGCCCGGGCCCGGGGAGCCAACGGGTTCCTGAGCAAGTCGCTCTCGCGTTTCATTCGGCTGGAGCTGGGCGGATCCTGGCTGAGCGGCCAGCGCGCCAGTCTGCTGGCTTTCTTCGCCGCGGATCTTCCCCAGGCGCGAGCCTATACCACGCTGGAGCGCACCCCAGCGGGCGGGACGTCCGCCAGCCAGTTCGTGCAGGGGTCGGTCCTCTATGATGCCGCCTGGCAGCGAGTGGTACTCAACGCCGGGCCCTCCGCCCAGCAGAGTGGAGTCTCGGGCCGGGTGTACCTGGACCGGAACCAGAACGGCCGCTACGACGAGAGCGAGTACGTGCTGCCGGACGTCGAAGTGACAGTGGGGCTCTTCTCACAGCGGACTGACCAGCGGGGCGAGTACCGCATCTGGCCTATTCCGGCGTACGACCCGGTCGTCGCGGCGGTGGACACCGCCACCCTGGCATCGCCGCTGTGGCTGCCCGCGTTCGGCGGGATCGAGCTCAGGCCGGTACCCAACCGGTTCACCAAACTCAACATCGCCGTTCTGTCCGGGGGAGTGATCGAAGGCAGACTGGTGCGGGCCTCTCCCGATGGCGACATCCCGATTGCGGGCGCCGACCTGATTCTGCGGCACCGGGCGACCGGCCGGGAGCGACGCATCACGACCTTCCGGGACGGCTCATTCTACGCGCTGAGCATCCGCCCCGGTGAATGGGACGTGGCGGTCGATCCTGAGCTGCTGACCCGGATGCGGCGCCAGGCCGATCCGCTGCAGTTCACTATTCCCCAGCTGGTCGAAGGCGCCACCATCAGCGGACTGCTCCTGCGGATACGGTGAACGGGGAACGGCGAACGGGGAACGGGGAACGGGGAACGGTCAACGGTGAACGGTCAACAGTAACCGCAGCGGACTCTCAACGTTTACCGCTCACCGTTCACTGTTCACCGTTCACTGTTCACCGTGCCGGGCGTTGCCGCCACAGCTCTGACCCGGCGCCGCGTGCTCGATCTGGTCCAGGATCTCGCGCACCGTGCTCTTCCCCCGATCCCCGTCCAGCCAGGCGTATTTCTGCTTCAGCAGATCGTCCTGGCTGAGCTTGGCCCGCTGCTCCCGCATCATGCTGGCCAGCGCCGACGGTCGCTCCACCCAGCAGCCCACCTCGGTGCCCTCGGCGTCCAGCACCACGACGGTCGGAGTGGCAGCCCGTCCATCGCTGGTCCGGTGCCGCTCCATCACCCATTGGCCGTCGTCCGGAGCGACGATCCGGATGTGGAGCTTGCCGCCGCTCGAGTCGGCGAAGGTCGCCAGATAAGGGATGGTGTTGGCGGAATCGCCGCACCAGTCCGCGGCCACCACCAGGATCCGCCACGAGCTGGCAAGGGCCCGGACCCGAGCTAGCAGTTCCCCATCCAGTTGTCCCCAGGCCGCGTTCTTGAGCCAGGTCTCCCGGCGCCGCGTCGCCGCGGCGAGAAACTCGGCAAAGGTCCTTCCCCGCTCGTAGAGTGCGACCAGCGAGTCGGCCGGGGCCGGTGGGGACTCAACCGCGGCGCAGGCGGCAACCAGAAGGGTGGTGATCATGGACTGGCCGGTGAACGGTGAACAGTGAGCAGTGAACAGTAAACGGTGAACGGTGAACGGTGATCGGCGATCCCTGACTGAAACGTAATTCCGGAAACGCAAACGGGGGCTGGGAGCCCCCGTTTACTGTTGACCGTTCACTGTTACCGTTCACCGTTCACTGCTTTACCGCCGGTCGCGATCCCAGTCCCGGTCGCGATACCGATCCCGATCCCGCTCCCGCTCCCGATCCCGATCCCGATCCCCGTCCCGGTGGCGGTAGCGGTCGTCGTATCTCCCGCGGTCACGGTACCCGCGCACGTCGTCATAGTCGCGGTAGAACCGTCCGTCGTTGAAGAACACCGCCACTTCGATCAGGCCCGGGCGATAGCGGTCGTAGAACACGTGCGCGCCCCGATCGTAATACACCACCCGGCGGGCGAAATGTCGCTGATGATGCTTGGGCTTCCTCCACCGCTCCACCACGATTACGCGTGGGTGCGGTGCATACCGTTCGACCACCACCACCCGTCCACCCCGCGGCCGTACAATCACCGGTTGACCGAAGGTGACCACGCCGCCCACCGGTCCGCCCCCGATGACGATGGTACCACTGACCTGGGCGTCGGACCGGGCGGGAAGCAGGGCGAGAGCGCCGGCCGTCATGAGAGCGGGTATTCGCATACCATCCTCCGAATCGAGTGTCCGCCGCTCCTATGAGCAGGGGCTGTGCCAGCGGCAAACTGGCGTAATCCCATGGGTTTCCGCGCATCTCCCGGGATCCGGTTGTCATCCGCTCCGGACGTTCGCCTCAACGTCCGAGGACACCGGCCGCGTATATTCCGGACGTGTCCCCCTTCCAGGTTACCGTCGCCAAAGAGTCGCTCGGGTTTTCGGCAGCGCACTTCCTGACCCTGCCGGGTCACATGTGCGAGCGCCTTCACGGGCACAACTACCGGGTCGCGGTGACCGTGTATGGGGCCGTCGATCCCGCGACTGGTTTCGTGGTGGATTTCGCGGTCCTCAAGCGGGTGGTACGGGGGCTGATCGAGCCGCTGGACCACCGGGTTCTGGTGCCCGGCCGCAATCCCCGCTTACGGCTGCACCAGGAGCCCGGCCGGCTGGTGGTCGACTACGGGGAACGGGCCGGATGGCTGGTTCTGCCCCGGGAGCACGCCTGCGTGGTGCCCGTCAGCAACACGACGGCGGAACTCCTGGCCCAGTGGCTGGGCGAGCAGGTCGGCGTGGCACTGGCGCGGGAAGGCGCGCCGGGCATCACACAGCTGGTGGTCGAGCTGGAGGAGAGCACCGGCCAGACGGCGAGCGTCACGGTGCCGGGTGAGGATCACCGACCAAGGGTGGAGGCCCAATGACCCGGGTGGAGCGGACCTATTCCGAAGCCGAGATTCTGGCCCAGTTGCGGGAGCTGCCGGGCTGGAGTTTTCACGACGGGGCGATTCGCCGTGGCTTCGCCACCGACGGCTGGCCTTCCACCATGCTGGTGGTGAATGCGATCGCCTTTGCCTGCGAAGCCGCGGGCCATCATCCGGATCTGTCCGTCAGCTGGAGCAAAGTGGAAGTGGCGCTTTGGACTCACAGCGCCAAGGGAATCACCGAGAAAGATTTCGAAACCGCGGCCCTGATCGAGCGCACCATTCTCTGGGGTCCGGACCCCGAGAGTTCCCTCAGCGGACCGCCGAAGCCGTTCGTGCGCTGACCCGGTAGACCGCGGCCTCGGTCACTACCAGGTCCATCGGCTGGTCCCGCACCGTCATCGGTACCCGATTCACCAGTTGCGCTTCGAACCCGAGCGCGATTCGCAACGGGCCCGGGCCGGCCTCACCCAGCAGCCGGTCGTAGTAGCCTCGGCCATAGCCCAGTCGCCCGCCCTGGCGGTCGAACGCCAGGCCCGGAACCAGATACAGGTGCACCCCTGCCGGATCGACCCGGGATGCGGTGGACTCCTTGAGCGCCGGGGGCGGTTCCAACAGGCCAAAAGGCGCGGCCTCGAGCTGATCCAGGGATGTCACGGCGGTGAGCCGCAAGTGATCACCGTCGACCCAGGGAACCGCCACCGGCAACCCGCGCTGGAAGATCGATTCGATGATCCCCGCAGTGGCGACCTCGCCCCCGACTCCCACGTAGGCCGAGAGCACCGTAGCGATGCGGTACTCCACCAACGTGCGTAAACGCGCAGCGATCGCTTCGCTCCGGCTTTCCCGCCCGGGGATCAGGTCCCGGCGGGCCAGCAGATCCCGCCGCAGCGCGGCCTTCTCCGCCACGCTCAATCGCCGAAGCTGATTCCGAGCGCTCGGGCGGTCATGATGACGCCGCTATCGAGCGGCACCAGGCGGCTGCGTCCCACCACCTCGGCCAGGGAAACCCGGCCGACATTGGGCGGGGTGTACACCACCACCGATCCGAATGCCCCGTCCATGATGGCCCGCACCACCGCCGCGCCGAAGCGCAGCGCGAGCAGGCGATCGAACGTGGTCGGCGAGCCGCCCCGTTGCAGATGGCCCAGCACCAGCAGGCGGGTTTCCTTTCCGGTGCGTTCCGCGATGGCTTCCGACACCTGAGCCCCCACTCCGCCCAATCGCTCGGCCCGTCCGGCGCGGCCCGGCTCCTGAATCACCAGCGAACCGCCCAGCGGACGGGCTCCCTCGGCCACCACCACGATGCCGTAGCGCTGGCCTTGGGCTTCCCGGTCCCGGATGGTCTGACACACCTTCTCGATGTCGAATGGGATCTCGGGGATCAGGATGACGTCGGCGCTTCCGGAAATACCGCTGTGCAGCGCGATCCATCCCGCATAGCGACCCATGAGCTCCACCACCATGACCCGGTCGTGACTCTGGGCGGTGGAGACCAGCTTGTCGATGGCTTCGGTGGCGGTACTGACGGCAGTGTCGAAGCCGAACGTGGTTTCGGTGCCCCAGACGTCGTTGTCGATCGTCTTGGGCACGCCTACAACGTGCATTCCCTTGGCGGCGAGGTCGTGCGCTATGCTCAAGCTCCCGTCGCCGCCGATGACGACCAGCGCGTCGATGCCGGCCCGCCGAAACGCTTCGATCAGCTCGTCGGAGCGGTCGGTCTCGACCGGGTTGCCGGCGGCATCCTGGGACGGCCAGCGGAAGGGATTACCTCGATTGGAGGCGCCAAGGATGGTGCCGCCCAGATGGGTGATGCCGCGCACGTCAGCGGGCCCGAGCGGCATCAAGCCGTGGGCGAAGGCCACCTTCCGGCGCTCCGGCCCCACCCACACGTCCCCTTCACGATCACCCCGCTCGAGCAGGCTGCCGAAGCCCCGCAGGATGCCGAAGCAGCTCCAGCCCTTGGCGTGGGCGGACAATACCACCGCGCGAATGACCGCGTTCAGCCCGGGTGCATCACCACCGCCAGTGGTAATGGCGATTTTCATGGAGTCACGAGTCACCAGTCGCGAGCGGCTCCCTACCCGGCGAGCCCGCGACGCCGCGCGGCCTCGGCGATCTCACCCGGCTCCGCGTGCCGGCGCACCTGCTTCTTCGAGAAGACCAGAGTGCCGTCGACCGCGACATCGAACACCCCGCCGCTTGACGGCAGCAGTGTGACCTCGATCTCAGGGAACGCCTCCCGAAGCTCGGCCGCCACCCGGACGGCCCGCGGCTCGTAATCTCAGACGACGCAGTAGGTGATGCTGGCTTTCATGGGGCGAATAATAGTCAGTAGTCACTAGCTTCCAGTCCATGCGGTTACTGACCCTCCTGGTCCCGATCTTCGCTGGCTCGCTGGCCGCGCAACGACCGGCAGGACCACCCCAGGCGCTCGCCATCGCCTCCGGCGACTGGCCCATGGCGGCCCGCGACTACGCCGCGACCCGCTTCAGTCCGCTCACCGAGCTCAAACCCGAGAACGTGGCCGGACTCAAGGTGATCTGGACCTTTGCGACCGGGTCGCTGCGGGGCCATGAAGGCAATCCGCTGGTCGTCGGTGGCAGGCTCTACCTGCACACCCCTCACCCGGTGACGCTGTACGCCTTCGACCTCGACCGGCCGGGCAGTCCGCCCCTGTGGAAGTACGCGCCCCGCTCCCGCGACCCGGCTCCCTTCGTCTGCTGCGATGGAACCAGCCGAGGCATCGCCTGGCATCCCAGCGGCAAGCTGTACGTGCCGCTGGTTCCGGGGGACCTCGCTGCCGTGGATGCGGCCAGCGGCCGGGAGATCTGGCGGGTGAGAAACGGCGACCCGGCGCAGGGGCTCACGATGCCGGCCGCGCCACTGGTGATCGGCGACGTAGTGGTCGTTGGAGTCGCCGGAGGAGAGTTCGGGGCCCGAGGATATCTCAGCGGGTACGATGCCGCCACCGGCAAGCTGCTGTGGCGAGCGTATTCCACCGGAAGCGACCGGGAAGTCCTGCTGGACGGGCCGGTGAACACCGCCTCACCGGCGCAGGCCGGAGCCGATCTGGGGCTGTCGACCTGGCCGGCCGACGCCTGGCGGCGGGGCGGAGGCGCCACCTGGGGCTGGTTGAGCTACGATCCCGAGCTCGATCTGCTGTTTCACGGGACCGGTGGCGCGGCACCGCTGAACCCGGTGCAAAGGATAGGCGACAATAAGTGGACCTCGACTCTGTTCGCGCGCGATCCCCGGACCGGACATGCCCGCTGGGCCCTGCAACTGACGCCCAGGAGCGGCTTCAGCTTCGACGCCTCCAACGAGAGCGTGGTGGCTGACCTCACGCTGCAAGGACGATCGCTCAAATCGCTGGTCCATTTCGACCACAACGGATTCGTCTATACCATCGAGCGCGCTACCGGACGGATCCAGCGCGCCGAGAAATACGGCCCGGTCAACTGGGCCCGGGGCGTGGAGGCGGCGACCGCGGTACCGAACCTGGAACCGAGCTGGTCCGTGGTTCCGGGGCAGCCGCTCCAGGGCGTGTGTCCCTCGATCATGGGATTGAAGGGCCTTCAACCCGCGGCGTACTCATCCCCGCTCTCGCTGTTTTTCGTGCCGGTCAACAACGTCTGCATGGATTACCTGGTGACCCCGGCTACGTTCACGGCCGGCCGTCCCTTTCTCGGAGCAACAATCCGCTTGACTGCGGGACCGGGCGGCCACAGCGGCCGGTTCATTGCCTGGGATGCGGCCAGGAGCACATTGGCCTGGGAGGTCCGCGAGCCGTTTCCGGTGTTGAGCGGCGCACTTGTGACCGCTACCGGGTTGGCGTTCTACGGCACCGTGGATGGCTGGCTCAAGGCAATCGATGCCCGCAACGGCAGTGAGGTGTGGCGCTTCCGCACCCCGTCAGGGAATATCGGCAACCCCATCACCTTCTCCGGCCCCGATGGAAAGCAATATCTGGCCATCGTTTCCGGTGTCGGCGGATGGGCCGGAGCGGCATTTGCCAGGGCCGCCACTCCGCGAGCCAACGATCCCTTGGGAGCAGCTGCCCTCTTCCGCGACCTCCCTAGGGTCACGAACCCGGGCGGCGTGCTGCTGGTGTTCGGGCTGCCGTGAGCGCGCCCGATGCGCCGTAGGCTGGCGGTCATACTGGTCCTGCCGCTGGTGCTGCTTCGGGGCAGCGAGACCGAGCGGCCCACCCCCCCTCACTACGCCGAGTGGCTCGAGGCGGACGGTATTCGGCTGCGGGCCATCCGGGCCGGGACCGGAGATACGACCTTGGTGTTTCTCCACGGCTACGGGGAGCACCTGCTGACCTGGCGCTCGGTAATCGACCCGCTGGCACGCAATTATCGGATCCTGGCGATCGATCTGCCCGGCTTCGGCGGGAGCGACAAGCCCGATCGCTCCTATACCCTCGACGCGATGGTGACGACAGTCCGCGCGGTGCTCGCGCGCTGGACCGATCCCCCGGTGATCATGGTGGGGCACTCGATGGGAGGTGCCATCGCCGCTGCGACCACGAGCCTGGAGCCGGGGCGGGTGGTGGCCGTGGTTCTGATCGCACCGGCGGGAATCGATATCGCCCTGGGCGGCGTGATCGATTCGATGAGCCAGCGTCGCTCGACATTGATTGGGCTGTGGGAGGCTGCCCGTGCTTCAGTCATACCGATGCACGACCCGGACTGGCTGGGCGAGCCACGGAAGCAAGCCCGGTACGACCCGGCCCTGGACCCGGCCTTCCGGACCGCTGCGGCGAGAATTCTCCGCGACTTTCAATTCGAGGGAATGGCGGCTCGCTACTACGGGCTGAAGGTACCCACCCTGCTCCTTTGGGGCGCCATAGACCCGGTGGTGCCTGTAGCGGTGGCGGACACGCTCGCCAAGTTCCTCCCCTGCTACCAGTTAGCGGTGCTAAGTCGGACTCTGCACCGTCCCCAAGTGGAACGTCCAGACACAGTTGTGACCATTTTGAAACATTTTCTGAGCCAACCAGGCTGCTCGCCGCTGTCCACTTTCCAGTAACGACACTGTCTTGGTATCTTGGCCACGCTTTTTATCCCTATGCAGAGAGGGTGACTGGCGTGGACCTCTCGTTGCCGTACCGGGTGCCCCTCTCCTGGCTGCTCAAACACGGCAGCGAGAGCGTCCAGCTCCGGTCGGTCCGGGAGCTGGCGCCTCCCGGCCAGCCCGGGGCCGAAGCCCTGGAAGCCGCGGTGGTCGAGTCCAAACCCGTCCACGAGATTACCAAGCGACAGGCGGACAACGGCTCCTGGGGTGGCAATCTCCTCGGCATCGCTGCCTCGGTGCGGGATGGCATCAAGGAACCTGGCACAATTGCGCAGTACCGCCGGCTGCTTCAGTTGGCCTACCCCAAGACCGGTCGGGCGTTCAAACTGGCTGACCGGCTCCTCTTCCGGCTCCTTTCCCGGGACGACGACCCGGTTCTCCTGTTCGAATTCCACAAGCTGGCTCGCGAATCTCCCGCGACTGAGGAATGGGTCCGGGAACGTAACCGGGAGGCCGCCACGGCTGCTCTGGCGGAGGGAGGGCACCCGGAAGACCCACGGGTCCGCGGCGCCGCCCACAAGATTGCCTCCGCCGTGTCCGCGTTTCTGCGCAGTCCGCTCGCTGACAAGCCCTGGGCCCGGACCGGCGGGAGCACCATTCTCCATCCGGAAGCACACCCACCGACCTGGTATTCGCTCGCAATGCTCGCGGCCATGCCCAGCCTGCAGCGGGAGCGGGCCGGCTTCACCGAGCGGCTTGGCCAATACCTGTCTATCCACGCGCCCAAGAAGACCTACAGCATCCAGGTGGGAAAGAAGCTGATCAAGCCCTCGGACATCCTGCTCGGGGATCCGACCGAGGCGGATGCCAGGGGGCACGTGGATGACATCCCCCTGGCACTTCATTTCTACGAGCAACTGGCTCGGCTGGGGATGCTAGCAGGCTCCCCGCTGGGCGCCAAGGTATTGACGCGGCTGGAGGGCGAGCGCGATGAACTCGGTGTCTGGCACCCCAAGAAGCTCACCGCAGGACCCAAGTCCTCTCACCGCGCGGCCTACCATACGTATCCGCTCTGTGGAAATACCAAGTTGCCTGACTGTCGGGTGGCAGACGTCACCTTCCGGCTGGCGTTGATCGCGAAGTTGGCGGGTCGTCCGCTCGAGTACTCGTAAAACCAGGGAGCAGGGAGCAGGTAACAGGGAGCAGGAAGCAGGGAGAGGGGAGCAGGGGGCGTCCGCTGCTTGACGGGCGTTGTAGCGAATGATACTACTAGATGATGCTTGATCTCACTCCCTTCGATTTCACGCCCACGGAATCCCTGATTTACGAAGTGCTGGTGACCCGGGGTCCGGGCACCGGCTACGCAGTAGCGCGGGCGGCGGGGCTGGCCCGGGCGAATGCCTACGCCGCGTTGGAGGCTCTGGTGAGCAAGGGGGCGGCGAGGGCTGAGGAGGGCAGGCCCAGACGCTACCGGCCGGAGCCGCCTTCGCTGCTGCTGGGACGGATCGTGGACCGGCAATCACGCGCCATTGAAGAGCTGTCCCGCTCACTGGAAGAGGTCGTCGCACCGGCCTCGTCCACTCTGGTGGAAGTCAGCTCGCTCCGCGGCGTGGGCCAACTGCTGACCCTCGAGATCGCGCGAGCCCGGCGGGAGGTTGCGGCGGTGCTTCCGTCGAAGGCCTGGCCCATGCTCATCCCCGCGGTGCGGCGGGCCGCTGCAGGGGGAGTGAAGCTGGCCCTGTTCTCGGACGAGCCGGCGGCTTCCGATTCCGTGCCGATCGAGGTTCGCCGGATTCAGGGTCTCTGGCCGGGACGACCGGTGCTGGCGGTGGTAGACGAGCACGCGGGCCTCGTGGCCATGGCGGAGGGGGAACGGGTCACCGGTCACTGGAGCGCGGCGGCGCCGATGGTCGCCGCGGCCCGGCTCGCCATCAACGCCATCGCCGGAGGCGGCTGAACGGTGGAGCACGAATCCCTCGACCAGCTCATGACTCGGCTCCGAAGCGAGTACCTGGCCGAAGTACCGGCTCGGCTCGAGGAGCTGAATGCGGCGGCGAACCTGTGGCTGAGCGGCAGGGAGCCCAGCGTGCCGCTGGTCACCTTGTTTCACCGCTTGAGCGGGTCGGCCGGCGCGTACGGGTTTGAGCTGGTGAGCTCGGTCTGTCGGTTGACCGAGCAGTGGCTCGCCACCAAGCCCCACCGAGGCGCCGAGGCCAGAGGGCGTCTCAAGCGGGCCCTGGACCAGCTGCGGTGGGCCTTCGAGCAGGGACCGACGGGACCGGGCATTTCCGCCTAGCGGCGGAAATGCCGTCGAAGACGGTCGAAGCAGTCGAAGGTGTCGAAGCGTAACCTCTTGCGATCCCCTTCGACTCCTTCGACTCCTTCGACTTCTTCGACTTCGTTAGTGTGGAAACGTCGGCGTCAGCGGTACCACGACGCTCGGCTCTTCGTTTCCGAACAGCAGCCTGCCTTCGCGGAACGACGCTCCACGCAGCGTGAGCGCCAGGGCCTCGCCCAGCTCCTGCACCGGGAAGACATCGATCCGCTTCTTCACTTCTTCGGGCAGGTCCTCCAGGTCCGGCTCGTTCTCCTTGGGGATCACGATCCGGGTAATGCCGGCCCGCACGGCGCCGAGGATTTTTTCCTTGAGACCGCCGATCGGGAGCACCCGGCCGCGCAGGGTGATTTCGCCGGTCAGGGCGATGTCGTGTCTGACCGGTCGGCCCGACAGCGCTGAAATCAGCGCGGTGGCCATGGTAACGCCGGCCGAGGGACCTTCCTTGGGAACCGCGCCGGCGGGCACGTGGATATGGACCTCCCGGTCGAACATGTCCTCCGGAATTCGGAGCGCCGCGGCGTGGGCCTTGGCGTAGGTCAGGGCGGCCCGGGCCGACTCCTTCATCACCTCGCCCAGCTGGCCGGTGAGAACCAGCTCGCCCTTGCCCTTCATGGTGCTGGCTTCGATGAACATGATGTCGCCGCCCACCGGGGTGTAGTACATCGCGGTCGCGACGCCGACCTCGTCTTCCAACAGCTTCTGTTCCGGGTGGATCTTGGGCCGGCCCAGCAGGTCGTCCACCATCGCCTTGTCGACCGCGACCCGCTCGACCTCCTTGGCGGCGAGCTTCCGGGCCACCTTGCGGCAGAGCTTGCCCAGCTCCCGCTCCAGCTGCCGGACGCCCGACTCGCGGGTGTACCCCTCGATGATCTCGGTGATCGCCTCATCGGTCAGCCCTAGCTGCTCGATTGACAACCCGTTCTCGGTGAACTGGCGCGGCACCAGGTACTTCTTGGCGATCTCCAGCTTCTCCCGTTCGGTATAGCCGGTGAACTCGACCACTTCCATCCGGTCGAGCAGCGGTCCGGGAATGTTCTGCATGTAGTTGGCCGTCGCGATGAACAGCACCTCGCTCAGGTCGAACGGGACCCCGAGGTAGTGATCGGTAAACGAGTCGTTCTGGGCCGGGTCCAGCACCTCGAGCAGGGCCGACGCCGGGTCGCCCTGGAAAGACACTCCCAGCTTGTCCACTTCATCGAGCAGGAAGACCGGGTTCTTGGATCCGGCCTGCTTGAGCCCCTGGATGATGCGACCCGGCATGGCCCCGACGTAGGTACGCCGGTGGCCCCGGATATCGGCTTCGTCCCGGGCGCCGCCAAGGGAAATGCGGACGTACTTACGGCCCATCGCGCGAGCAATGGACTTGGCGACCGAGGTCTTGCCGACGCCGGGGGGGCCGACGAACAGGAGAATCGGCCCTTTGGCTT
>DASWKS010000477.1:0-6325 GCA_036396495.1 Gemmatimonadales bacterium | reverse complement strand
TCTCCCGGTTCGTGCCGCGCCATTGGAATCTGGAGGCGCTCGAGCCGGAGTATCGCCGGTTCGTCGAGCGGTTCACGGCGGTGTGGCTGCGGGAGCGCTGGTCGGATCGGCAGGCCTTCGTGCTCCGATTCGCCGTGGTGTTCGCCTATCTCGAACCGGCGTGGCGCGATCCCGAACTGCCCTCGGCCCTGCTGCCACGCTCCTGGCCGGGCCGAACCGCCAGGACGCTCGCCGCCCGCTTGTATCGCCGATTGCTTCCGGGCGCCGTCCGGTTCGCTCACTCCATGCTCCCGACCCCCCATCGGCGGGCGGGGTCGGCGGAGACCGCGTGATCGCGTCGGGTGCGGTACTCCGGCTGCTGGTGGCTCTGCCGGTGCCGATCCAAGCCCGGACCCAGCCGGCGATGGCGATCGAGGGAGTGACGATCGTCTCGCTTGATTCGGGGCCGCTCCTGTTCGATCACACCGTGCTGGTGCTGAACGGGCGGATCGCCCGAGTCGGCCCCCGGCAGACCGTTGCCGTACCGGCTGGCGCGACCCTGATCGACGGACAGGGCAAGTACCTGATGCCGGGCCTGGCGGACATGCACGCCCACATCACCGCCCGGGATTTTCCGCTGTTCCTGGCGAACGGTGTAACCACGGTGCGCGAGATGAACGGGTCGCCCCAGCACCTGGCCTGGCGCGACTCGGTACGACAGGGTCGGTTGCCCGGTCCGTCACTGGTCGTGGCCAGCCCGCTGCTGGCCGGCGTGCCGCAGCGCTATCGGCACCAGCTGCTCACGACGCCGGCAGAGGCCGTGGCCCTGGTCCGGAGCGCTCAAGGGCTGGGCTATGATGCCATCAAGGTCTACGACGGCCTGAGCGTCGAGACCTATCAAGCGCTGGCGGCCGAGGCGAGGCGGGCGGGCCTGCCGCTGACCGGTCACGTTCCGGACGCCGTCGGGCTGGTTGGTGTGGTGCAACAGGGTCAGCGTTCCATCGAGCACACCCAGGAAATCCTCAAGCGCCTGGATGGCCACCCGCCCGACAGTGCGGCGATCGTGACTGCCGTCGGCCGGCTGGTGGGCCATGGGGTGTGGGTGACCCCGACCCTGGCGGTCTTCGAGCGGCTTTCCCTGGCGGGCTCGGCCGAGGTGCAGAGCCGGTTCGATCGACCGGAAATGGCGCTGGTCGATTCGGCCACGTTCGCCTGGTGGTTGAGTTTTCGCCGGCCCGGGGCCGGCGCGGCCTCGCCCCGCGCTCAGCAACTCGCCGACGCCCATCGGCTGGTCGTGCGGGAGCTGGCTCGACGAGGAGTCCCCATCCTGGTCGGGACCGATACCCCGAACCCGTTCATGGTTCCCGGATTCTCGCTGCACGATGAGCTCGAGGCGCTTACCGGGGCGGGCTGGAGCCGCGTGAGCGTCTTGCGGGCCGCGACCCGTGGTGCCGCCGAGTTTCTCGGTCGGAGCGGGGAGTTCGGGAGCATTGCACCGGGACTGCGGGCGGATCTCGTATTGTTGGACGGGGATCCGCTGCAGGACCTGAGCCTGCTGCGGCGGCCGGCTGGCGTGGTCGTGGGCGGACGATGGCTGGCCCGCGACACCCTGGACCGGATGCTGGAGGCCGCCCGCCGATGATGGCGTGGCGGCCGACGGCTCTCACATACTTTGGACCTCCAGCCTGACCACATCGTCGATCCGTAGCGTCTCGTGGGTGAAGAACGGCTCGCCGTAGCGGGTCCGGATCAATGAGCCATAGTGGGCGTTCTGGGTCTCGATCAGACCGTAGAGATCCTGTCCGGTGGGGAAGATCTCGCCGGCGTTGCGGGCCCCGTCGAACTGGCTGGCGTAGCAGCGGATCGAGTCCAACTTGCGGCTGAACTGATCGCTGATGTCGACCACGAAGGTGGGCTTGACCGGGTCCTCACGATACGCGAGCGCGTACAGGATCTTGTGGGGCCGGTGCGGCTCGCCCGGCGCGTCGTATCGCGCTAACCCCGCGAGATAGCAGGCGTCGCGTCCCAGCTCGGACGCCACCCGGTGGTCAGGATGACGGCCCACTGGAAACGGGAGGATGACGACTCGGGGTCTGAAGTAGCGCAGCTGCTCGACCACGGCTCGCCGGCCCGGATCGGTGTTGGCGAGGTGCGCATCGGGCAACCCGGCATTGCGACGCTCGCTCACGCCCAGGATTCGCGCAGCCGCCAGAGCCTCCTCGGCCCTAAGCGTCGCCGAGCCCCGGGTCCCGGTTTCGCCCGCAGTCAGATCGAGGATGCCAGTGCGGTACCCTTGATCGATCGCCTTGGCCAGGGTCCCGGCGCAGGTGAGCTCCACGTCGTCGCGGTGGGCGGCGATGGCCAGCAGGTCGACGGGCATGTGGAACTCCATTCAGTTGGTCAGTTGGTCAGTTGGTCAGTCGGTCGGTCAGTCGGTCGGTCGGTCGGTCGGTAGGTCTGTCGGTCTGTCGGTCTGTCGGAGAATGGATTGACGAAAGCGCGACCAACGACCGACTGATCGACTGACCGCCGGACCGACCGAACAGACCGACGGACCGACTGCCCGACTGACCGACCTATTCATGTCGTAACGCCTCCACCGGATCCATCCGCGCGGCCCGGTTGGCGGGCAGCAGTCCGAAGGTCAAGCCAATGCCGATCGACACGCCCGCGGCCAGGACCGCGCTCCAGAGCGGCGGTGAGGACCGCAGGCCGATCACCGCCTTGAGCAGCTGGCCCGCCCCCAGGCCGAACAGGATGCCGATCAGCCCGCCGATGAAGGTGAGGGTCGCGGCTTCGACCAGGAACTGCCACAGGATCTCGCGCCGGGTGGCGCCGCAGGCCATCCGGAGTCCGATCTCGCGGGTCCGGTCGGTGACCGACACCATCATGATCGCCATCACGCCGATCCCCCCGACCAGCAGGGCCACGCTCGAGATCGCGACCATCACCAGGAAAAAGGCCGAGGTCAGCGAGCTGATGGTATCGAGAATCTGGTCCTGGGTGATGAAGTCGAAGGTGTTGGGCGTGCCGGGCCGCAGGCTTCGTTGGCGCCGCAGGGCCATGGTGGCCTGGTCCTGGGCCTGGTCCACCGAAATGTCGTCGCCGCCCAGCACCACGATGAACAGATCGTTGGTGTCGCTGAAGTTGAAGGATTGTTTCGCGGTCAGGTGCGGCACGATCGCGCCGACCGACACACCCGGCGGCTGGAAGACATTGTCCGGGGTGCGCCAGATCCCGATGACCCGGAACGCCTTGGCTCCGGCTTTGACCGTCTGGCCGAGCGGGTTCATGCCGCCGAACAAGCGGCGCGACAGTTCCTCCTCCAGCACGATCACGTCTTCGCCCTTGAGCTCGGAGCGGGTGAAGAAGCGCCCCAGCACCAGGGTTCCCCCCTGCAGCTCCATGTACCGGTCATCGGCCCCGTACACCACGAGGCTCTGCGACCGGATTCCGCGGTACTCGATCCGGCTGAAGGCCTGGTTCCACAGCGCGGCGTGGCGGATGCCGGACGCGCCGGCGATGGCCTCGGCGTCGGCTTCGGTGAGCACCGGCCGGATCCGGACCTCGTACGGCAGGTTGTCCGGGTTGAGCGGGGTCTGGGAGAAGAACCGCATCACGTAGAACGCGTTGGGCGAGGCCGCGTTGAGCGCGTTGAAGATCTGGGTGCGGATCCCGTCCACGATCGAGGCCATGGTCATCACGGTCGAGACGCCGATCACCACGCCCAGAATGGTGAGGAAGGATCGGAGCTTGTTGCTGCGCAGGGCGTCCAGCGCAACCGCGACGCCCTCGTCGACGTTTCGGAGAATCACGGGCTATTCCGACCGGAGCGCCGTGATGGGGTCGAGCCGGGCGGCCCGGGTCGCGGGGTACACCCCGAAGACGATGCCGGTCCCCGCGCCCAGCGCCAGGGCCACCGCCACCGACCAGGTGGTGACCCGGGCCGGGAGCGGGCTCACGGTGGAGACCAGCTGGGCCAGCGCCGCACCCGCCAGGACACCCAGCACGCCGCCGACCAGCGACAGGATCACGGCCTCCACCAGAAACTGCCGGCGAATATCGCGCCGTCGCGCGCCGAGCGATTTCCGGATGCCGATCTCGCGGGTCCGCTCGTTGACCGACATCAGCATGATGTTCATGATCACGATCCCGCCCACGATGATGCCGATCGTCACGACCGCGGGGATGACCGCGAACAGCAGTCCGGTGAGGCTGGTCCAGAACGCGACCAGCGCATCGGCCTTGTCGATGGTGAAGTCGTTGGCATCGCCCGGCCCAAGCCGGTGAGCCAGCCGCATGGCTTCTTCGGCCCGGTCCATCGCGCCTGGCAGTTCCGCGGCGTCATCCAGCTTCACCGACACCGTGGTCGTCAGCCGCCGGCCGTACATCTGCTCGAACACGGTGAGCGGCACCAGCACGAAGCCGTCGAACGATTGTCCCAGCACCCGGCCCTTGGGCGCGGTCACGCCCTTGACCGACACCTCCCGGCCACCGATCCGGATCCTCCGCCCGATGGCGAGTTCGGCATTCTCGAACAGCTTGTCGGCCACCTCGTGCCCGATCACGACGGCCAGGCGGCGTTCGTTGACGTCTACGTCGGTCAACGGTTCCCCCGCGGCAAAGCGGTAGTCCTGCACGATCTGGTAGTCGGGGGTGACGCCGAACACGGTCACGCTGCCGACGGTGCGGTTGCGGTACCTGAGGTCGGCCAGCGGCGTGGGCCAGCCGGATTGGAGCGAGACGGCGCGGGCCCAGGGCAGGGCCCGGCGCACGACGTCGGCGTCTTCCCGCGAGATGACCGGCCGCCGGTTGATGACCCGCACCGTGGAATCGTCCAGCAGGCCGAGGGCGATGGGCGTGCGCCGGACCTGAAACGAGTTGGTCCCGATCATCGCGCCGCGCAGATTGTCCCGGACGTAGGCGTTCATCCCCTGGATGATCGCGGTGACCGCCACCAGAAAGCCGACCGATACGATGATGCCGAGAAGGGTGAAGAACGCGCGAAGCTTCGCGGTCAGGATGGAAGAGATGGCCAGGCGGATCGCTTCCAGCAGGGGCATGGCCAAAAATAGTCAGGGTCGCGCCGAGCGACGACTCGCGATAGCTCGGCCAGCGGCTACTCGTAGCGGAGCGCCTCGACCGGATCCAACCGACTCGCCTTGCTGGCGGGATACAGCCCGAAGAACACGCCGGTGACGATCGACGCGGCGATGGCGACCACCACGGACCAGAGCGGGACGGCCGCCGGAATCGGGGTGAAGGTATTGACCAGCCAGGCGATTCCGCCGCCCAGCAGCATGCCGACGGCGCCTCCCAGGAGCGTGAGGGTAGCGGCTTCCACCAGGAACTGAAACATGACTTCGCGGCGGGTGGCGCCCAGTGCCTTGCGCACCCCGATCTCCCGGGTGCGCTCGGTCACCGAGATCATCATGATGGCCACCACGCCGACGCCGCCCACCATCAGTCCCACGCTGGAGAGCGCCAGCATCACCAGGAAGAAGCCGTGGGTGATGTTATCCCAGGTCTCCAGCAGCTTTTCCTGGCTAACTACCGCGAAATTGTTGTCCTGGGCCGGCTTCAGTCCGCGGCTGGCGCGCAGGGCCGCAATGACCTGGTCCTGGGCCTCGGCCACCGTGACATCCTCCACCGGGTCGACCAGGAACATGAGCCAGCCCTTCCAGTAATCCGCCACCTTGGCGAACGCCGAGTGCGGCATGATCAGAACCGGACTTTTGGCGCTCCCGAAGAGTGATTGGCTCGCCTCCAGATAGACTCCGACGACCTCGAAGGGCTGCCCGTAGATCTTGATGCGTTTGCCGATCGGGTCCCGCCCCGGGAAGAACTGCTCGGCCAGGTAATCGTTGATCACGGCCACGTGGGACCCGGCGGCGTATTCCGCCTGGTTGAAATTGCGGCCGCTCGCAATGCTGCCGCCCGCGACCCCGATCCAGGGGGGATTCATCCCGATGATGTTGACGCTGGACAGCTTCTGGTCCTGATAGCCGACCGGGCCGTTGGCTTCCTCCCGCCAGGTGACCTCCTGGACCAGGGGCAGCCGCCGGACCATCTCCGCTTCCTCCACGGTGATCCAGGGGTTGCGGCGCCAGGGGCTCAGCTCGTCCGACCCATCGGAGATGTCCAGTCCGCCCTGGAAATGGCGCTGTACGAAGAAGGTCTTGGGCCCCAGGTTTTCGACCTCCTTCATGACCGCCCGGTTGATGCCGGTGATCATGGAGGCGATCGCGATCACCACCATGACGCCGATCGCCACACCCAGGATCGTGAGCGCGGCCCTCACCTTGTTGGAGCGGACCGCGTCGAGCGCGATCCCCACCCCTTCCCC
>DASWKS010000476.1:0-6037 GCA_036396495.1 Gemmatimonadales bacterium | reverse complement strand
CGGTACGCGCGGCGTACTCCTTGGCCTGCCGCAGCAGCTGTTCGTCGAGCCGAACCGTGGTCCGCATGCACCAAAGCATATTAATATGACATAGATATGTCAATCGTGCATTCCGGACCAACGGTCGGAGCGGATGCTTCGGATGCAACGGATCGGACGGATCCTTTTGTTATTACCCCCTCCCCCCTAAAACAACTAATAAGGAGTGATCCGCCTGATCCGTCCCATCCGAAGCATCCGTGTCGACCCTCTGTACCTTGATGCCGGCCGGCGGCCTTCATGAGGGCGGGAATCCGGCTCGCGGAATGCCGGGAATGATCTTGAGCGCGTTGCCGTAGTAGATCTTCTTCAGCACCGTATCGGGCAGCCCGAGCCCATAGAGCTTCCAGAAAGCGTGGTAATCCCGGTAGTAGTCGAAGTACTCGTCCCGGGTCTCGAACACACGCCAGTAATAGGGATACTCGTCCGGCTGGAAGGAGTCCTTCCCGAACAGCAGCCGGTCCTGGTACTTCACGAAGAAGTCGTGTCCGGTGAAGGGCTGGCGGCCCAGGTCGTACAGCACGGCACCGACCTCGGAATAGAGGTTCGGCAGTCTGTCGAACAGCTTGCCCAGCCGGGCCAGGTCGTTGGCGTGCCAGCCCAGATGCGCCAGCACCCAGATCGTGCGCGGATGCCTCGCGAGGAGACGATCCCGTTCCCCCATCAGCTCCTCGAACGACGGGAACCGGGAGCGGTCGTTGTAGCGCCGGTTGGAAAAGAGCGCCAGCTCCAGCCAGCGTTCGTTCTGGAAATCGATCGGCTGGAAGAACTCGGCTGGATCGGCGACATGAATGAAGACCGGGATCTTGAGACGGGCCGCGGTCTCCCACACCGGGTCCAGCTCGGGATCGTCCAGATGGAGGCGGGTCCCGTCGGTCTTGCGGTTTCCGAGGCCGAAACCCTTGCCGATCTCTCCCACGCCGACGGCTCCTGCCTTCACGTCGGCCTCGAGCTGGGCGGCGATCTTCTGGCCCGACCCCGGACCGACCTCGCGCAGGTCGAGGGTCGTGAACATCACGAACCGGTCCTTGTAGCGGCTGGCCTTCACGGCTTCGATCTGCCGAGTCAGCCGTTCGCCCGAGGTTCCACTGGCGTTCACCATCACCCGCAGGTTCAGGCCGTCCATCGCCTGTCCCACGGCCTCGATGGTCTCCGGCGAGGTCAGGGCGGGGGGATGCCCGTGGATGTCGACCACCGGGTATTTGGCCCGGGGTACCGGATGAGCCGGTACGACCAGGGTGGATCGCGGCTTGTACTGCAGGATGGTGGGCGCCGGGAACTCGGGCTCGCGTCCCTCGCCCGGGCGGGGGCGGGCCCGGGCGGGCGGCTGTTGAGCCGTGACTGGAACGTTCCAGCCTGATGCAACAACGAAGAGGGCCAGCAGCCATCCCCGCATTCGGTACTCCTGGTTGCAGTGGTCGCAGTACAGCGGAGGAATGATGCCAGGTACCAGGGTCCGGGATCAACGGTTCACCGTTTACTGAGGGCTAAGGACTAAGGACTGCGAAAGAATCGCTCAGTCCTTAGTCCCAGTCCTCAGACCTTACGCCTCAGGTAAAGATGATCTGCCCCCCCGCCGCCAGCTCGTAGAACTCACCCACCGTAATGATCCCTTCCAGATCGTCGATGAAGTCGACCCGTGACAACCCGAACATCTCCACCGACGCCTTGCAGGCGTAGAGCTTGGCTCCCGAATCGGCGATCATCTGCACCAGCTCGGCGATGGGCGGAATATCGAGCTGCTCCATCTTCTTCTTCATCTGATGGGTCACCAGGGCCGCCATGCCGGGGAGCCCGCCGAGCAGGGTCGGCACCCCCAGCGCCGGGTTCCCCACCGTGGCCACCTTGATGTGGTCCTGTTTGGTCTTCCGGATCGCATCCATCCCGAAGAAAGTGAAGAACACGCTGGCTTCGATCCCTTCCATCCGGGCCCCGTTGGCCATGATGAGCCCCGGATAGATCTCCTCCAGCGATCCCTTCGAGACGATGATGGCTACCTTGGTGATCGGCCGGACCGGCTCCTCGCTTTCCACGTGCTCGGCCAGCTGCGGCAACATCGCGGTCGTCGACATGGTTCTTTCTCCCGGCGCCTGGTGCGCCCGTGGATGCGTTAGATGCAGCCCTTGGGCTTGGGAATGCCGCCGATCTTGGCGGCCAGCTTCGCCGGGCCCTTGGGGAACAGCTTGTACAACTCCTTGATGTCGACCCCCGACTCCTTGCCTAACGTCCGGATGGAGGGGGCCGAGCCGGTCTTGAGATACCGGTCACGCATGTAGTTGATCACCAGCCAGTGCCGGTCGGTCAGGACCGGGACCCCGCTCTCGCCGGCGATCTCCTCACCCAGCGCCGGGGTCCATTGCTCCGGCTTCTGCAGGAAGCCCTCCCCATCCACATCCAGCACGGTGTCCAGCATCGTCAGTGTCGGCATTGGCGTTGTACTCCTATACGGTCGCGGGTTCCGCGGCGGGCGCCGGAAGGCGCTTGCCGCGCATGGTCATCTGGGGCGCAATCCCGGGCAGGTCGTGACCCGGCAGCAGCACGTTCCAGTAAATCCAGCGGAACAGCATCTTCCCGGTGTGGTTGAGCCGCGATTCCTTGAGCAGTGACATCGGACCCACCAGCGGCAGCGGGTAATGCCCGGGGAGCGGTTCCACGTCGTAGTTGAAGTCGATCAATAGCGCCTTGTTGAAGCCGGTCTCGACGAAGCAGTTGGCGTGTCCGTCGAAGTCCGGGAGCAGCGGCTCCCCGTCCATGTAGCGCCGGATATTCTCGGTCAGCACTTCGGCTTCGAAGTGCGCCACCGACCCCGCCTTGGAGGCCGGCAGGTTGGTGGCGTCGCCAATCGCGAAGATGTTCCGCCGGCATTCCGCCTGAAGGGTGTGCGGGTTGGTGAGGACGAACTTGAGATCGTCGCCCAGCCCCTCCGAGCGGCCCACGAACTCCTGGCCGCTGTGGAGCGGCACGCTCACCAGCAGATCGAAGTCCACCGTCCGATCGTCCCACGAGACCAGCTGACCCGCGCCGCCGTCCACCCGGCCGGTGGCGAACTCGGTGACCAGCTCGATATGCTTCTGCTCCAGCAAATGCGCCAGCGACCTGGCTGCCACCGGCTTGGTGAACGCGGCATCGAGCGGAGTGACGTACGTGATGGTCACCCGGTCACGGATCCCGCGCTCGGTGAAGAACCAGTCGGCCAGGAAGGCCAGCTCGAGAGGCGCGACCGGACACTTGATCGGCATGTCGACCGGATTGATCACCAATCGTCCGCCCGGCCATTGCGCCAGGGCATCACGCAGCCGGGTGGCTCCTTCCAGCGTGTAGAATTCGTGCACCCTGGTTCCCCAGCCTTCGCCCATCATGCCCTCGGTTTCCTCGGGGGCGATCCGGGTACCGCTGGCGACAATGAGCACGTCGTAGGAGACCTGCCGCCCGTCCTCCAGCACCACCACATCGCGGTTGGGGTCCACCCGGTCGATCACTGCCTGCAAGTATTCCACTCCAGCGGCAAACTGCCGTTGTCTCGGCTTGACGAGTTCTTCGGGCCGATAGACGCCGAACGGCAGAAGCAGCAGGCCGGGTTGGTAGACGTGCCGGTCGTCCTGATCGATGACCGTGATGAGCGTCCGGCCCGCGTCGATGGCGCGCCGGTAGAGCCGCGCCAGCCGGTTGGCCATGATGGTGCCGGCGGTTCCTCCGCCCAGGATCACAATGCGGTTCATGGGTTCCTCCGTCCCGGCGGCGTCTCGCAGCCCCGAATGCAGGCCAGGATGCGACTGACTTTGGGCTCGAGGATCCGGTAGTAGACGAAGGGACCCTCGCGCCGGGCGCCCACGATGTTCTGTCCCCGCAGCACGCCGAGCTGCTCCGAGACCGTGGCCTGTGGTGCCTCGCTCAACACCTGCAGCTCACTCACGGAACGCTCCCCCGACTCCAGTGCTTCGAGCAGCCGCAACCGGAGCGGATGGCCCAGGCAGCGGATCACGCTCGCCGCGCTGTTCAGGATCTCGGGATCAATCCGCTGTCGAACTCGGGTCATCGTGGCCTCCACATGGGGTAATGGGGATATCTCCATATCCCTGTGCCCAATCTCGCGGCTGGGGTTCCAAGCGGCGGTGAAGCCAGCGTGAGACCGGCTTCATTCCGTCCCAAGGTTCCGTTTGAGCCTCTGGCCCCGTTATTTCGACCTCATGCTCAATCCTCTGCGTCCCCGGCGGCGGGTTGCTTCCGCCCGCCTCGCTCTGCTCTGGCTTGCCGTCGCCGTGCCGGCCGCCGCACAGGCACCTCGCTGGTCGGTCCGTTCGTCCCCCGCGGCCGACCTCTGGTTCCATGGCCTGGCGGTCATCGGGTTCACCGGATTCGGCGAACTCCCGCTCTACGCTCCCGACTACGCCGCGAGCGTGGCGAAGGACAAAGCCGCCCGCGGTGTCGTGACCGAGCTGGACCGGCGGGCCCCATACTTCCGCACCGAGTTCGCGCGGGACAGCGCGTTCGAAGTGCTGCACTTTCTGCCGCTCTATTTCCCCGCCTCGGAACCGGGGGCCCTGCTGGAGGCACTGGGTCAGGTCGCGAAGGACGATGCCGGGCAGAAGACCCAGCCTGGCTCGGCCGAGCGCTTCGGTGCCGCCGCGGTAGCCGCCGCGCTGCCGACCGCCGCGGAACGCAGAGTGCTGGGCGAGCTGACGGCCGCCCTGGATGGTGAATGGCGCCATTGGTATCGCGGCGTCGATACCCTGGCGGGCAAGGATGCCAGACAGGAGCGGGTCGGGGAATTCGAGCGGGCCTGGCTTCCGCTGGAGGCCGCGCTCGGTCCCTACCTCAACCGGTATCGTCTGACCGGCGGGATCATCCTGCTGACGCCGGCGGTCGGACCCGATGGCCGGCTGTTCGAAGGCAATCCCGGTGCGGCCTCGGACAATGTGCTCGCCATTGCGGTCCAGCCACCGGCCGCTGATGCCGTGTTCTTTGCGGTCCGGGAGCTGTGTTATCCGGCGGTGCGGCGCGCGATCAGCGCCGCTCGGCTGCCCGATACTGACCGGGTGACCGGAGAGCGACTGAGCGGGCGGGCCGCGGTGCGCTGCGGCCGCATGCTGCTGGCGCGGTATGCTCCCGATGCGGTCACCGGGTATGAAACGGCCTGGCTCCGCGCCAGCGGGCAGCGGAGCCAGTTCACCGATGGGTTCGTCATCCCGGACCGGTTGGTTCGGGCGCTGGAGGCGGAGCTGGCCCCGCGCTGAGAAACTTCCTCGCGGGGCCACCGATTCACCGGGTCCAGAAGCTGAACTGGATCAACAGCGCGCTCTCCTTGAGGGTGCTGCTCACGGTCGACGTGGCCGGCAGCGACGGGTTGGGAATCGGACCGGTGATGGACTGCTCCGGCGCGATGTAATAGGCCGCGCTGATCTCGAACCGGCGGCTGGGCCGGATCCCGAGACCCACCGTATAGTGATCCCGCACGATCGCGGGCGCCGGCACGTTGAAGAACGATTGCTCGCTCGGGATCGGATTCGACGAGTGGTTGTAGCCGGCCCGAATCGCGAACCGCTCGGTGGGCCAGAATTCCCCGCCCACCGCGAGTACCGTGACATCCTTCCACCCGAAGCCCTTGACCGAGCCGTCGGGGTTGAAGCCCTGTTCGTCGAACCCGGTGGTCTGCTCGTAGAAGATGTAGCGCAGGTCCGCGGCCAGGTTGAGGTTGGGCAGCGGTGCCAGCGCCAGCCCACCCGCCAGAACCGCGGGCACATCGAGCTCGAACTCGATCTCCCGGGCGGTGCCGTAGCTGGGCAGGGTGGGATTCGCGTAGGTGCTGTTGTACTTGAACGGGTCGAAATTCTGTTTGCTGGTGTACGCCGCCCCCAATGAGACCAGATCATTGGGCCGGTACACCGCACCCACCTGGTATCCGAAACCGAACGCACCGTCGGCCGGCGCGCCGGAGTAGTAGGAAATTCCCTGGGCATCGACCGTGGGGGCCGCCGTCGCGATCGGTGTGACCGCGAGC
>DASWKS010000475.1:0-2813 GCA_036396495.1 Gemmatimonadales bacterium | reverse complement strand
CTTCTCCCACTTGAGCGCGTCCCACAGGGTGCCGCAAGTCACCGTCCCGCCGCCGGCGTTGGACGCGTTCACGGGGAGCTTGGGTACGCAACCCGCGGCACCACCCGGTACGGCTGCGTTGGCATCGTCCGTGACCGCGAGCAGCCCACCGCCGGGATCGCCGGGACGCCCGTTGCCGGCCGGCCGCGGCGTGCATCCGGCCGGGACCCCGCCGGGGCCACACGCTGTGCGGGTAACGTTCACGAGCGCGGCCGCCTGAGCATACTCGCCCTTCCGGAAATGGCCCTCCGCCGCGAGCAGGTCCAGTTCGGCCTTCGTGAAAAACGGGAAGGGTCCGGTCTGGCCGACTCCACCGGCGCCCGCGGTCCGCCAGGAGTAGTGGCGGGTGTGGTCGTACTGGGAGCCGCCCCAGGCCGGGCTGGCCGGCGGATCGGAGACGTCCCGGTTCCGGAAGAAACGCTTGCAGGTCTGGTTCGCGCCGCTGCAGCCGGCGTTGGCCGCGGTGCCGCTGCCGGCGAGCGTGAAGTCCGCCTGTTGCGCCGCCCGGGTTTCGCCCTGCGGGAACCGCTGGTCGGGGGTGATCATGAAAAACTTGGCCGACGCCCCCCGGACCGTCAGCGGCTCGGCGAGCCAGGCGGCGTACGCGCCCGACGTATCCGCCATGCCCGCGATGAAGGGTGTCATCTGGTGCCAGGTGACGTAGGCGTACCACTGGTTCACCCAGGTGTTGTTGGGCCCACTCAGGACGCCGGACGTAGCCGTGGTGACGATCCGGTGGTCGGCGGTGATCCCGTTCTGGGCGTCCGCGATGACGGCGCTCCAATCGACGGCGGCCCGTTCGGCCGGCGTGCGTGCCACGTTGGCACGAATCCGCGCCCGGTAGCTCCGCACGATTCGGACGAACTCCGCCTCCGGCATCGCGCTGGCGCCGGTGCCGGTCCCCGTCCCGGCCCAGAACATCCAGTTCGCAGCGAGGGCTTCCATGCCGGGTGCAGCGGCGAGGGCATTGTCCAGTGCTTCAAGAGCCGCCGCAACGACCGCCGTGTAGTGGGATAGTTCCTGCGGCTGCGCCGTGCCGGCGGCCACCGGGTCACTGGGCGAGACGATGGCCGCGGAGTCGTACACCATCGCCAGATATCCAAGCGAGATCCCGCGGAGGAAATGGGCGAAGGCACGGTTCCGGGCGTCTTTGCCCGCCGTTCCAAACGTGAAGTCGGGTTCGTCCATGCGCAGGAGGACGTCGGAGGCCCCCCGGGCGACCTCACTGGCCCGGTTGTAGATCAGGGATTGCTCACCGGAGCAGGGGCTTCCGACCTGGTTGTCATTTATCGGCCGGGGGATTCCGACCCGCTGGCCCTGGCAGTTGTTGGAGAGGGTCGAGAAGTTCTCGAAGGACATGACGTTGGCCATGCCCCAGATATTTCCCGTCGCCCCGTACAGCGCGCTGTGCCAGCGCCGGTACTGGGTACCCAGGAAGTTCTCGAGATCCGCCACCTGCAGCTTGATCTGCGTCCGGGAGGGCTCGTTTACGTTTGCCACTTCGACGTCGCAGGCGGCCAGGCCGATCATCCCGATCACCGCCCCACACCGTATGAAGGATCGATTCATGAGAGGCGGCTCCTAGAACCGGGTGGAGACCAGGAAGGTAAAGGTCCGGAGCGTCGGGAAGTCGAACGCGTCGGTCTGGTTGATCAGGCCGGAGCCGGTGCCCCGCGTGCCGCTGCCCCCGTTGCCGCAGGCGCCGGCGCCACCCCGGCCGCCGCAGCCGACTTCGGGATCGTAGCCGCTGTACCCGGTGATGGTCCCCAGGTTCCGGCCGATGACCCCCACCGTGAAGTCGCCGAAGCCGCCAACGGCACCGAGCTTGTAGGTCACACTGACCTCTCGCAGCTTGGCGTACGAGCCTTTTTCGACGACGTAATTATTGGGGGTGAGCACATCGTAGAATCCGCCGGTGCCGGTGCTTTCGGACGGACCGGACCGCCAGGAGTATCCTACCGGCTTGGCGGTCTCGACTGTCGCGCCCCCCTGGTCGAACTGGGCCGAGCTCAGGTCCAGCAATCCCCAGCCCTCGCCCTGGTTGTTGATGTAGTGCCCGATGGTGGCATCGAGCAGGGCGTAGACCGTAAGCCGCTTCCACTGGAAGTCGTTGCTGAAGCTGAACCGGAAGTCGGGCAAGGTGTTGCCGATGATCTGGTTGATTCCGACACCCTGTCCGGGCTGGCCTGCCAGGGGGCGATCCACGATCGGGTGGCCCCAGTACAGCACGACACCCCAGGGAGACTGGGCCGCCGGCAACGTGGTCTGCCACAGGTTCTTGGTGATCCCGTCCCGGTAGCTGTTGCCCGCTCCCACGTACACCAGCCAGCCCTGGTCGTTGAGCTGGAAGTCCTGGCCGGGGCCACAGCGGGTCCGGATCGAGGCGTGCAGCTCATTGCAGTTCTTCAGGAACCGCCGCCCGTAGATGTTGCCGAACCGGTTGAGCTGCGGACCGGTGCAGTTGGGACGGGCCTGGCCCGGCTCGAACCCCGCCTCGCCGGGGAAGTGCCCTACCTCGCCCGGGAGGCAGGTCTTCCGGCTGTCCGCCGACATGAAGAAGAAGCTGCCGGTCCCCTGGGCGGTCCCGCCGCCATAGAGGAACTCCGGCGTGAACAGTTCGGTGATGTAGGTCCGGGTCCGGTCCCACGTGGCCCTGGCCTGCCAGAAGAACTTATCGTTGTTCACGATCGGCACCGTCAGCCCGAGCTCGAAGGTCGTGTTCTGCAGGGTGCCGGCGTTCTGCCACTGCTGGGAATACCCGACCGCCGCCGGGA
>DASWKS010000474.1:0-4499 GCA_036396495.1 Gemmatimonadales bacterium | reverse complement strand
TCTGACAGGTCAGTGACCACGAACAGCTCCTCTCCCATGCCGACCACCTGGCCGAGGTTGGCCGAACGACCGGTGATGATGCCGTTGATAGGGGCGGGCACCACGACGTCCGAAACGGCCTGGCTTGGGCTGCTCAGCGACGCCACTTGTTTGCGGCTCAGCCCCAGTTGGAGGAGGCGCTGCCGGGCGGCCTCGACCTCCGTGGCCCGGCTGGCATTGGCCGCCACGGCCTCTTCAAGCTCCTGACGGCTGGCCGCGCCGATCTCGACGAGCTGCTTCGTGCGCTCGAGCTTTTGGTGATCGGCCACAAGCATCGCCTTCATCGTGAGATATTTCGTCTGGGCCTCGGCCAGCTCGGCGCTGAAGAGTGTGGCGAGCGGCACCCCGCGTCTGACCGACGCCCCCAGCTCCACATGGACCTTGGTGATGATCCCCCCGACGATCGGGAAAACTTTCACCTCCCGGTAGGCATTGGCCATCACCGTGCCCGGGACCTGGATGGAGGTGTTAGATTCGACGACGTCGACCTTGGCGGTTTTGATCCCCGCCTGGGCCACTGCCTCGGGCGAGAGCACAACCTCGACCTCGTCAGCCGGCTCTACGGCATTCTGTCCCGCCAACGCAGGTGCTTCGATCGAGGTCGGAGTCGGCGCTGCAGTGACCAGCCCCGGAGGGGTATTATTTCCGAATCGCAGCACCAGGACCGCTCCTGCAGCCCCGATCGCGATCAAGCCAATCGCCATCAACCCCCTTACGAGACTCCGCCCGAGCCCGCTGCGCCCCCCCTGCACCTCTGGAGATTGGATCATCCTTTCGTCTCTTACATCCATTGGCCTCCCCTCGCCTCAGCGTTCCGGGGCACCGCCCGCCCGCTCGATGTCAACCACCGCGTCATACACCTGCTTCAAGGACTCCGTATATCCCATTTCGATCTCGATATAGCGCCGCTGCTCGGTAATCACGTCGAGCAGTGAGGTCCGCCCCAAGTCATAGGCCTTCCGGATGATCTCTAGGTTCTGGCGCGCGACCTCTCGTACACCACGCGTGTAAATCTCCAGCGAGCGCTGTGCTGCTTCGTGCTGGGTGAACGCCGCCGCGACCTCCTGGTGAATCGTCAGCGTGACGAAGTCTGTCCGGCGTTCGGCAGCCTGAGTTTCAGCGAAGGCCGCTGCGATATTCCCCTGGTTGCGGTTTCGGAGTGGCAGCATGACCGTCACCCCGCCACCGACATAGTGAAAGATGTCGGTGATGGGTCGGAGCTCGCCGTTCATCGTGAGCCCATTGAGGCCGTAACCGAAGTCTTGGCGCATATAGCCCACGTTGACACTCGCGTCCCACCGGCCTTCCGCCTGCTCCTTCCGGATCTTCGCCCGCGCCATCTCGACCTCGGCCTGGGCGACCAGGAGGTCCGGCCGTGCCACGCGCGCCCGCCGCAGCCATTCCTCGCGGTCGAGCCTCATGGGGGGGAGACTGAGGTCCCCCCTGATCGAGAGCGGGGCATCCGGTTCTAGACCGGCCAACGTTTTCAGCTGGAGCCTGAGAACCTCCACCCGGCTCTCCAGGATCCGGCGGGTGGCGTCGAGACGGTTCACTTCGACGAGCATCAAGTTCTCTTCGAGCGCTGGCACGGCCCCTCGGCGGACCCGCTGCTGGACGAGACCAAGCGCATGGCGGTTCACCTCCAAAAGCTCCTCGGTGAAGCGGAGGTTGCGTCGGGCGGCCAACAATTCCCCGGCCCTCATGCGCACCTCCGCTCTGAGCTGACGCTCCTGCTCAGCCACCTGGGCTCCCTTCATCTCCAGCTCGCGCTCGGCGACCCCGACACGCCCCGCTTTCCGGCGGTTCAGATCCAGCGGCAGGGTGACGCCCACCGTGATGTTGTTATCCGGGCCGGTGACGCTCGGCTGACCGCTCAGGTCGAGCATGGGATTTGGGCGGAGACCCGCCTGCAGGAGGCGCCCTCGAGCGGCGTCCACCTCTGCACGCACAGCATGCAGCTCCGGGTTGTCCGCAAGCGCCCGCGTGACCAGTTGGTCAACCGTGAATTCCCCCGCCGTGCCATGGACATCGGCCGCGGTGTGAGCCGCCGCGGCGATGCCCAGCAGCAGGGTAAGCAAAAGCACCCCAAGCCATCGCATGGTCTCGGCTCCTAACGCACGGGGACAGAAAAGCGAGTAGATCCCTTTCCTGCCGGCCCGTCCCAGGTAATGGTCACCTGCCGTGTGCCACTGTCCGGGAAGGTGATCGTGCTGAGATACCGACCGGGAACCTTGTCCGGGGAGAGGGTGGCATCGGCAACCATCGGGGCCATACCCGGCATCGACATAGCGGTGTTCAGCGTCACCTTCCCGACATCAACCGGCTGTTTAGTGGGGTCTGAGGTAAATTCCAGCACGAACGCGTTCTTGCCCTGGGTCCACTGCCCGGACTCGCTGAGCAGGGTCATCACCACGTCCTTCGCTTTGCGGGTCTGGATCGCTTGCAGCTCCGCACTCCACGCCATACCTGTCAGTCCATCCAGGAGCAGCAGCCCGCCGAGCATCACACTGATCATCAGTCGGGTCATCAACATTCCTCCTCTGTTCGCGCTGCGATTGATTGGATTGACCGGCCGACCTATGACCGGTCGGACTTCCCTAGACGGCTCTTGACGGCTTCTTGCACTTCCGCCTGACGAAGCTCCCGCTCCCTGAGCCAATAGAAGATGACAGGGGTCACCAGCAGCACGTGGGCGAGTGAGCTGAGCATGCCGCCCAGGACCGGAGTCGCCAGCGGTTGCATCACCTCGGCTCCAGTGGAGGTGCTCCACATGATCGGCAGCAGGCTGGCCACCACCGTCGAGACCGTCATGACCTTCGGCCTGAGCCTGAGGAGAGCCCCCTCGGTCACCGCCTCCAGGAGCGCCGCCCGCGTGAGATACCCTTCCGCCTTCGCACGCTTCCGTTCCACCGCTTCCTCCAGGTAGATCACCATCACGACCGTGGTCTGCACGGCGGTGCCGAAGAGCGCGATGAAGCCCACCCAGACCGCCACCGAAAAGTTATAGCCGAGGGCATACAGCAGGAAGATCCCGCCGGACAGGGCAAAGGGCACTGCCAGGAGCACATGCGCCGCCTCCAGGAGCGAGCGGTAGGTCAGATACAAGAGTAAGTAGATGACCAGCAGGACCACGGGCATGACGATCTGCAGCCGGCGCTTGGCGCGCACCTGGTTCTCATACTGGCCGCTCCACTCGATGTACGAGCCCTGAGGCAGCGTGACCGTCTGGGCGACCACCTGGCGGGCCTCATCCACGAAGCTCCCGACATCGCGCCCCCGGACGTTCAGCAGCACGGTGACGACGAGCAGGCCGTTCTCGCTCGAAATCATCGCCGGACCGGACACATGCCTGATGTCCGCCACTTGCCCGAGCGGCACCTGGGTGCCGTTCGGAGCTGCGACGAGCACGCTCGCTAGGACTCCGGCGCTGGCGCGGTATTGCGGGGCATACCGTACCCGCACCGGGAAACGTTGGCGCCCTTCGATGGTCATAGTGAGATTGGTCTCTCCCACCGCGGTCTCGATGACATCCTGAATGGCACCAACCGTAATGCCATAGCGTGCAGCGGCCTCACGATTGACGCGGATGTCGAGGTAGGGGGCACCCGTGACCTGCTCGGGGTAGACATCGACGGCCCCTGGGATCTTCCGCAGCACGTCGGCGACGACGCGCGCCCGCTCCTCGATCATCTTGAGATCGTTGCCAAAGATCTTCACCCCGACCTCGGAGCGGATGCCGGTCGTCAGCATGTTGATGCGGTTGATGATCGGCTGAGTCCAAATGTTGGAGACGCCGGGCAGTGTGGTGGCCGCATCCAGCTCGCCGATGAGCTTTTCGCGTGTCATCCCGGGCCGCCATTCGGATTCTGGCTTGAGGCTCACGATGGTTTCCGTCATGTTGACCGGCGCCGGGTCGGTCGAGGTCTCGGCACGCGAGATCTTGGCGACCACTAAGGCGACCTCAGGGGCTTGTTGGATCGCCGCGTTCTGCTTCCTGGTGATCTCGATGGCCTGGGGCAGCGAGATCGCCGGGTCGGTGACCGGCATGAACATCAGGTCTCCCTCGTTCAGCGGCGGCATGAACTCTTTGCCAATACGGGGGATGAGGGCGACGGCACCCACGAAGATGAGGACCGCTCCCCCTAGGGTGAGGGCGCGGTGCCGCAGGACCCACCCGAGCACCGGCCGGTAGACCCACATGAGCGGACGCATCACCGGGTTATGCTCCTCCTCCCGGATTTTGCCCCCGATCAGGAGACTGCAGAGCACCGGTACCAACGTCACCGAGAGCAGCGTCGCTCCCACCATGGAGAAGGTCTTGGTGAAAGCTAGGGGATGGAAGAGTTTCCCCTCCTGGCCGGTCAACGCGAACACCGGGACGAACGCCAGGATGATGATCGCCATCGAGAAGAAAATCGGCCGCCCCACCAGCCGTGTCGCCTCGAGCACCGTCTCCGTCA
>DASWKS010000473.1:0-14744 GCA_036396495.1 Gemmatimonadales bacterium | reverse complement strand
ACCGCCGAGGCTCCCCCCTTGCGCCAATGTGACATTCCCAGCGTATGGTCGTCGTGATAGTGGGTGAAGATGACCTGGCGCACCGGTTTCCGGGTGACGGTGCGAAGCGCCGAGTCGGCCAGGCCTACCCGGCGGTCGGACTGGGCATCGACCAGCAGCAGCTCGGTGGAGCCTTCGATCACCAGGATGTTGCCGTTGGCGTAACCGGAGATGACGTGAAGACCGGGAGAGATGGTCTCGATCACCATCTTCAACTGCGCGAGGGCGGAGGAAGGAAGGAGTATGGTCAGAATGAATGCAGCGTGCCCAATGCCCAATGCCCAATGCAGAAGGGGTGGAAAGCCGCTGACAGCGCGGTTCATTCTGCTATGGGCATTGGGCTGGGCATTGGGCACTGGGCATTTACTCCCACCTCATGGAGTTGGAACCTGAGTCAATCGTGCAACCCACAGTCCGCTATTGATGTCACTGGTAAAGACGAATCCTTTGTGCGGTTGTGCGCCCCAAGCCATCGGCAGATTGGGTCGGAAGCCGGTGGCTGATCCGGTCCACACCGCGCCGATCTCGCGTCCCTGGGCCATCAGATCGCCTCGCAGCTCACCGCTCACGTCCACGGCGCGGAGCCCGCCCTCGTAGTACCCGATGTACATCACATCGTCTTCGACCCACATGTTGTGGCTGCCCATGTCCTGCACGTTGTAGTCGGCCACCTTCCGGGGCCGCTCGATGTCGCTCACATCGACCACGTGCACCCGCCCCAGGCTCTTGATGCGGGTCTTGCTCTGAAGATCGAAGACCGGTGGAAACACTTCGTCGCCCAGGAACACATAGTTTCGATAGCGGAACACCGCGTGCGTGCCCGCGATCATCTCGGGCGGGTAATAGTCCGCCACGTTGTACACCAGCTGGCTCACGAACTGGGGCCGCTCGGGGCTGCCGCCCTTCATGCCGTTCCCGACGTCGAGAATGACGAGACCGTGACGCCAGTAGGCCAGGTAAGCCAATCCTTCCTTCACCTGGACGTCGTGCAGGGTGCGGCCGGCAGTCCGGGGATCGCCCAGCCGCTCGGAGCGGCCCAGGTTCCCTTCCGAAACGGCCCAGGTGGCCACCTCCCGCGGTTGGCGCGGGTTCTCGAAGCTGATGATCCGAAGCGAGCCGGTGGCGTCACTGGTAGCGTAGACGTAGTGCCCGTCGATGAAAGCGGAGTGTACTCCCCCGGTGAGGGTCTCGGTGAATTCCGATAGCACCTTGGGATGGAGCGGGTCGCTCAGGTCGAGAAACACCAGGCCGTTCTTTCGGGACGAGGCGCCCTCGCGGGTCATGACGCCGATCTTGCCGTCCGCCGTGGTGGAGATGTCGTTGACCACCCTGGCATCGACCACGATCGAGTCCACCTTCACCGGGTTGGCCGGGTCGCGGATGTCGAAGGAGTAGACCCGATCGGCCAGGGTGGACACGTAGGCGACGTCGCCGATGGCCCAGGCTTCCCCGGCCTGCAAATCGCCGAAGCCCAGGTGGCTCACCTGTTCCAGCCTTCGTGCGTGGGTGCGGCGGGTTACCCGTACGGCGTGGGTTCCGGCCACCGCGCCGGCCGACGCGGTCACCAGATAGGTGCCAGGCTGCTCCGCCACGAAACCGCCGTCGGGATCAATCGACGACCCGGCACCGGAGACGCTCCACCGCACCGGTGGATTGGGTACCGGGAGATTGCGCCGGTCCTCCGCGGTGACGTGGAACTTCAGCACGTCGCCGGTGCGGCCCTGCGCGGGACCGGTCAGCGACAGGTGCGCCACCCGGTTCGGTACCACGGTCAAGCGGGTTTCGGCCCGGGCCGATCCGGTAGTCGCCACCAGAATGACGGAGCCCTCGCGCCGGCCGGTGACCACACCGCTCTGATCGACGGTGGCGATGCGTTCATCGCTGGAACGGAAAGAGAAGACGGCACCGGCCAGCGGCTCTTTGTCTTCGGTGCGAGCCACGGCGCTGAGCAGCGTGGTCCCGTCGGTGACGATCTCGGCCTGGGCCGGCGCCAGGTCGATGGTGGCGACAGCCTTGGGCTCGACCTCGATGATCGCGATGCTGGTCTTGCCCTCGATCACGGCGAAGACCTGGGCCCGTCCCTGCCGGTGACCCCGGAACAGGCCGTTGGAGTCGATGCTCGCGACATCGAAGGGCACCGCGAACCAGGTGGCCGGCTTGCCCGCGACCTCCCGGCCGCCGGCGTCCCGGGCTGTCGCGGCCAGCTGAAGGGTGGTGCCGGCAACGATGGTCGCCCGGGCGGGGCGCACCTCGACACTCGTTGTCTGGGCGAGGGCCGAGGTGGGAAGGGTCAGTGAGAGAATGAATGCAGAGTGCCCAATGCCCAGTGCCCAATGAAGAGGGTTGGGATGAAGGTGTAGGGATCGGGCACTTCTGCCATGGGCATTGGGCATTGGGCATTCCGCATTCATTGTGACCGCTCTCGTTGGAGCATTGGAACCGCAATTAACTCGACCTTCCACTTGCCTGCCACGCCGCCGCTGTCCGATATTCGTTCATGCCACGGCGGTATCCCTGGGCTCGTTGGCCAGCGACGCGTCTGCTCCAACTTCGGCTGTCACGCCTGGGTCTCACTCTCGAGGGGACCTGGCTGGACCGTTGCGTGGAGCGGCTGTATGCGGAGCTCGACGCCAAGGGCATCCGGCTCCGGCCCCACGTCTGGCTCTCGGACGAGTGGTTTGCCCCCTCGACCGCGCCGGGGTTCGCGATTCCATTCTATCTGTCCCACCCGCGCCTGATGCGGCTGGAGCGAAGCCAGATCTTCGACGTGGAAGGAGGCAGCCTGGCCGAGTGCATGCGGATCATGCGGCACGAAACCGGGCATGCCATCCAGCATGCCTACCTGCTCAACCGCCGCCGCCGATGGCAGACTCTCTTCGGCAAATCATCGACCAAGTACCCCCGCTGGTACCGGCCCAATCCGGCCAGCAAGCGCTACGTCCAGCATCTGCGGTTATGGTACGCGCAGGCCCATCCCGACGAGGACTTCGCCGAGACCTTCGCCGTGTGGCTGCGGCCCCGCTCCGACTGGAAGAAGCGCTATGCGGGGTGGCCGGCGCTGCAGAAGCTGGAATACGTGGATGAACTGATGCGGGACGTGGGCGACGCCAAGCCGATCGTGAGCAGCCGGCAGCAGGTGGATCCACTCCGGTCGATTCGGAAGACCCTGGCCCAGCACTACGAAGCCCGTCGCAAGCTCTACACGATCGAGTACCCCGAGACCTACGACCGGGACCTGCACCGGATCTTCAGCAGCGAGCCCGAGCAGAAGAGCGCGCTGGCTGCCTCCACCTTTCTGCGCAAGAACCGGCGCAAGATCCGCCGCATGGTGGCCCGCTGGACCGGTGAGTACCAGCTGACACTGGATCACGTCCTGGAGCAGATGATCGGCCGCTGCCGCGCACTCCGGCTCCGGGCGGTGGGAAACGAGCGGCAGCTGCGCAGTGATTTCGCCGTGCTGCTCACGGTGCACAGCATGCATTCGCTCTACAGTCAGGCCCGCCGAAGCTGGATCCCGCTATGAAGCCGCTCCGCGTGCTGGCGCTGATGCACCCGCAGCTGGTGCCGCCGGATTCGTTGGCCGGCCACGACGAGAAGGAGATCAACGTCTGGAAGACCGAGTTCGACGTGGTCTCGACCCTGCGCAAGTCCGGCCACGAGGTGCAGCCGCTGGGGGTGCAGGACGAGCTCCGGCCCATCCGCGAGGCGGTGGAAAGCTGGAAACCGGACGTGGTCTTCAATCTGCTGGAGGAATTCCACGGGGAGACGGCGTACGACCAGAACGTGGCCAGCTACCTGGAGCTGCTCCGGGTGCCCTACACCGGCTGCAACCCGCGGGGACTCATCATCGCGCGAGGGAAGGAGCTGGCCAAGAAGCTGGTGGCCTTCCACCGTATCCGCACGCCGGCTTTCGCGGTGGTGGCTCGGGGCCGGGCGGTGCGGCGACCGGCCCGCCTCGGTTTCCCCCTCATCGTGAAAAGCGCCAACGAGCACGCCTCGGTCGGCATCGCGCAGGCGTCGGTGGTGGATTCGGACGAGAAGCTGCAGGAGCGGGTGAAGTTCGTGCACGAACGGGTGATGAGCGATGCCCTGGTCGAGCAATATGTCGAGGGCCGGGAGCTGTATGTGAGCGTCCTCGGCAACGACCGGTTGACGGTACTGCCGGTCTGGGAATTGGGGTTCGGGACCATGCCCGAGTCGGCCACGCCGATCGCGACCGCCAAGGTGAAGCACGATCCCGAATACCAGGAAAAGTGGGGCATCACGGAAGGGCCGGCCAAAGACCTGCCGGTGACCGTGACCGGCAGCATCGAGCGGGTGGCGAAGCGGATTTACCGTACCCTGGAGCTGGACGGCTATGCCCGGCTCGACTTCCGCCTGTCGGCCGCGGGCGAGCTGTTCTTTCTGGAAGCCAATCCCAATCCGGAGATCGCCCGGGTCGAGGAATTCGCGAAGTCGGCCAAACACGCCGGAATAGACTATCCGGATCTGTTACAGCGAATCCTGAGACTGGGGATCCAACGGTCTGGCGGAAATACGGGGAGCATTGGGGAATAGGCAGCAGGCAGCAGGGAGCAGGGAGGGGAGAAGGGAGAAGGGAGCAGGGAGCAGGGAGCACACGGCAGCACTCACGACAGGTCGCATTGGTCGGTGTAGCAGCGCTCTCGTCCCAGTTCAACCAAGAATTCGAGAACGTCGGCCGACTCCAGGCACGACCCATAGGGGATACCGTAGGGTTTGACCTCCAGCCGAGGCGTCTTGAGGCCATATCCCTCGGTGATGTTGAGTTGGACCGAAAGGGACGAGTACTGCCTGCTCCCTGCTCCCCGCTCCCTGCTCCCTGCTCCCTGCTCCCCGCTCCCCGCTCCCTGCCCCCGTTCCAGTACTGGAACGCGAATCAGCCAACGCTTTCTCCCCGAAAGGCATCTAACGAGTTCCCAACCCCGCGGCTCCAGAGGACTTCGCATGTCTCGCATCCGCTTGCTTCGGACCGCTGCCATCGGCTGCGCCATGCTCGCCCTGGCGCAGGGCGGCTCGGCCCAGGCCGCGGCGCGGGTCCGGCAAGCCGAGCCAGACCGAGGGGTCCATCGTTCCCATGATCGCCCCAGCCCGTCGTTGACCGCGGTCGCCCGCACCACGCCGATTCAGCTGGACGGCCGGTTGGACGAGGAGTCGTGGCGCAATGCCCCGCCGGGGACCGGATTCACCCAGCAGCGACCCGAGGACGGCAAACCCGCCACCCAGCAGACCGAGATCCGGATTCTCTTCGACGACGAAGCGATCTACGTGGGCGCGCGCATGTTCGACACCAAGGGCTCGAAGGGGATTCGCACCTTTCTGGTGCGGCGGGACCAGAGCGCGGATGCCGACATGCTGGAGCTGATGTTCGATACGTTTCACGACCACGTGGGACGCACCATTTTCGGGGTCAATCCCTCCGGCGTGAAATCCGATGCGGGGGTCGCCGCTTCCTATGCCGACATTGCCTGGGATGCGGTGTGGGATGTGGCAACCGCCATCGACTCGCTGGGCTGGGTGGCGGAGTTCCGGATCCCCCTTTCCCAGCTGCGGTTCTCGAGCGACGCCGAACAGACCTGGGGGCTGCAAGTGTGGAGGACCGCCAGCCGGCTGAACGAGATCTCGATGTGGTCGTACTGGGGAGTCACCGAGTCGGGAGGGCCGCAGCGGTTCGGGCATGTGGAGGGATTGCAGCTGGCCGGCCGCCAGCGCCGGGCTGAAGTCCTGCCGTACGTGGTGGGCCAGCTTAACCGGCTGCGGCCCGGCCCTGCCAGCGATCCGTTTTACGACGCCAGCAGCAGTACCGCCCGGTTCGGAGCCGACGTCAAGTATCTGCTGACCAACAATCTGACCTTGGACGCGACCATCAACCCCGATTTCGGTCAGGTTGAGGTCGATCCGGCGGTGGTGAACCTCTCGGCGTTCGAGACCTTTTTCGAAGAACGGCGGCCCTTCTTCGTGTCGGGCGGGGGAAGTTTTTCGTTCGGCTCGTTCAGCTGCTTTTTCTGCAGCAACGTCTCCAGCCTGGGTCTGTTCTATTCCCGCCGGATCGGCCGGTTTCCGCAGGGCGACCTGCCGGAAGCGACCGACTATGCCGAGGTCCCGGACGCCACGTCGATCGCCGGCGCCGCCAAGGTGACCGGTCGCACCAAGAGCGGATGGACCATCGGGGTGCTCGACGCGCTGACGGCAAGGGAACTGGCCCGCTTCGATGCCGACGGCAGCCAGGACGGGCAGCAGGTCGAACCCCGCACCAACTACTTCGTGGGGCGGGTTCAGAAGGATCTCCGAGACGGCCAGGCGACGATCGGCATGATCGCGACATCCGTGAAGCGCGATTTGGACGATTCGTTGCTCGCCGGCAAGCTCTCCTCTCATGCCGAGGCGCTGGGTCTCGACTGGAACTGGACCTGGAAGGACCGCACCTACTCGTTCATGGGCAGCGCGGCATTGTCCAACGTGGCCGGCGATTCAGCGGCGCTGCTCCGGATCCAGCAATCCAGCGCCCGGTATTTCCAGCGGCCCGATCGCGAGCACGGATCCAACGGGCTCTTCACCAACCGGTACGACCCCTCGCTTACCCGGATGGGCGGGTACGGGATGTACGCCCGGCTGGGCAAGAACTCGGGGAAATGGCTTTGGGAGACGGCGGTTAACCTGCGGAGCCCCGGCTTCGAGGTGAACGATATGGCGTTCCTCACCCGGTCGGACTACGTGTGGATGAGCGCTAATCTCCTGCGGCAGTTCTCCAAGCCGACTTCGTGGTATCGCTCCGCCGCCGTCATCGCGGGCAGTCAGCAGCAGTTCAACTACGACGGCGACCGCACCGAACTCCAGTTTCACTTCTGGGGCCGGTTGGAGTTCCTGAATTACTGGAACCTGAACGCCTTCCACCTGCGGCGGCCCACGGTGTTCGACGACCGGGCTCTGCGGGGCGGGCCGACCGTCCAGCGGCCCTCGAACGAGTTCTCCTCAATCTATTTTTCGACCGACAGCCGCAAGGCGATCACCTTCGACGCCCAGGTCGGCACCGGATCCAACACCGAGGGGTCGCGGGGGTATGAGATTTACACCGGCGTGCTGCTGCGGCCCATGCCCAATATCCAGTTCAGCGTCCGGCCCGCGTTCGCCCGGGCGTCCTCGACCCAGCAATACGTGACCGCGATTGACGACCCGACGGCCACGGCGTTCCACGGCCGGCGCTACGTCCTGGCCAGCCTGGAGCAAGACGACCTGTCGTTCAACACCCGGGTGAACGTCACCTTCACTCCCACCCTCACGCTCGAAGTCTTCGCGCAGCCGCTTTTCTCGTCGGTGGATTACAGCCAATTCAAGGAGTTCGATGCACCCCGGACGGTGGAGAAAAGCGTGTACGGCGTGGACCGGGGCTCGATCGCGGAAATGCGGAACGCCGAGAACGTAGTGACCGGCTACACCATCGACCCGGACGGGGCCGGTGGCGCGGCCCAGTTCCAGATCGACAACCCCGACTTCAGTTTCCGGTCGCTCCGGGGCAATGCGGTGCTGCGATGGGAATACCGGCCCGGCTCGACCGTGTTCCTGGTGTGGACCCAATCGCGCTCCCACGACGATCCCTTCGAGAGCAATCCCCGATTCAGCACCAGCATGGACGCGCTGCGCCACGCCAAGCCGGACAATATCTTCCTCATCAAGTTCAATTACTGGCTGTCCTTCTAGAAGCGGTCGAAGAGGGTCGAAGGCGGTCGACCCCCTTCGACTGCCTTCGACCTGTAGTATTTTGTGCCATGCCTCGCGACCTGCTCCCTCTGGTCCGCCAGGCTCTCGGCGACCGGTACCAGGTCGAGCGTGAGATCGGGCGGGGCGGAGCCGCGGTGGTGTACCTGGCCCGGAGCCAGGAGGGCATCCAGGTCGCCCTCAAGGTGCTCCGGCCGGAACTCGCCGTGACCGTCGCGGCCCAGCGCTTCCTGCAGGAGATCCGCTTCATCTCCCGGCTGTCGCACCCCAACATCGGGTCGTTGATCGACAGCGGCGAGCGAGACTGGCTGATCTTCTACGTGATGCCCTACTGGGAAGGACCCTCGCTGAAACAGTACCTGACGAAATACCACCGCTTGCAGGTGGCCGATGTGGTCCGTCTGGCGCACGATCTGCTCGAGGCCCTGGCTCACGCCCACGCCGAGAACATCGTCCATCGAGACGTCAAACCCGACAACGTCATTCTGTCGCCCGGCGGGGCGATCCTGCTGGACTTCGGCATTGCCCGGGCGATCGCGCTGTCGGGGCAGACCAATCTTACCCGCAGCGGTATCGCAATCGGGACTTCGGCCTACATGAGTCCGGAGCAGATCACCGCGTTGCGCGAGCTGGACCATCGCAGCGACATCTACTCGCTGGGCTGCCTCCTGTTCGAAGCGATCACCGGCCGCGGTCCTTTCGCCCACCCCAACGAGGCTGTGGTGCTCTATCGCCATCTCAACGAGCCGGCGCCTTCACTCCGCTCCATGGCCCCGGAGGCCCCGGCGGCCCTCGACGCCGCGGTCGCACGCGCGCTGTCCAAGCGGCCCGAGGATCGCTGGCCCAGTGCCCGCGCCATGCTCATCGCCCTGAAAGGGGGGTCCGCGTGACCGCCGTCGAATTTGGCAACGTCACCGGCGCGGGAATCGCGGCGGCGGCCCCGGAGACCGTCGCCGCGCTGCTGGAGGACCGGATCGCGCGGGCAGGGCAGGCCGCCGGCCGGCTGGACGAGCCGGACGATCCCGAAGGACTGCACGACTTCCGGGTAGCGATTCGCCGGCTCCGTTCCCTGCTCCGGACCTACCGGGATCTCACCTATGAGGCTGTTCCCCGGCGGCTCCGCCGGCAGCTGCGGCGGATCGCCCGCGCCACCAATTCCAGCCGCGATCTGCAGGTCAAGCTCGGCTGGTTGAACCAGCAGACGGAGTCCCTCCGCCCGCGGGAACGGACCGGACAGCGCTGGCTGGAGGAGCGGTTGGCCGAGGACCGCGATACCGCCGACCGGGAAGCGCTGGACCTGGTTCGAACCGAGTTGGAAGGGCTGGCTCAAGCCCTGCGCCATCGCCTGGAGGAGCTGCCGGAAACCGGAAAGCAGGCCGGCCTTTCGTTCGCCCGCCTCACTGCCTTGCTGATCCTCGAGCTCACCCACGAGCTGGAGCAGCACCTGGCCCGGGTGGAGACCATCGAGAATCAGGAAGAAGCCCACGATGCCCGGATCGCGGGCAAGCGAGTGCGTTACCTGCTCGAGCCGCTGGTGGGGGTGTTGCCCGTGGCGGAGGAACTGGTCATGCGGCTCAAGACGCTGCAGGACCTGCTGGGAGAAATGCACGATGCGGATGTTGCCGCGCTGCTCATCGCCTCGGCCATGGAAGACGCCGCCGCCGAGGGTGGGCACCGGGTTGCTGCGCGGCTGCGCAGCGCCGCTACCCTGGATTCAGCCGCGCTCAGAAAGGAACGGCGCCGCGATCCCATGCCGGGGCTGATTGCGCTCGCGGGTCGAGTGCAGGCCAGGCGTCAAGCGGCATGGGACGAGCTGGAGCGTGACTGGCTGCCCCACGCGGGCCCGCGGCTGCTGGAGCCGCTCAGGGCAGTGGCCGAGGCGCTGGAGCGGCATGATCCGGGAGTAGAGATCGAACGGAAGTACCTGCTCACCGGCCTTCCGGATCGAGCCCGGGAGGAAACCCCGGCGGAGATCGATCAGGGGTATCTCCCGGGTGAGCGGATTCAGGAGCGCTTGCGCCGGATCACCACCCGGGGTGGCACCCGCTGGTTCCGCACCGTGAAGCTGGGGACCGGGCTCACCCGCCAGGAATTCGAAGAGCCCACCGCGGAGAACATCTTCGAGGCGCTCTGGCCGCTGACTGAGGGCCGGCGGGTTCGCAAGCGGCGGTATCGGGTGCCGGACGGAACCATGGTCTGGGAGATCGACGAGTTCACCGACCGCGACCTGGTGCTGGCGGAGGTCGAGCTCCCCTCGGAAGGCGTGGTCCCGGTTCCGCCCGACTGGCTGCAGCCCTACATCGTGTCTGAGGTGACCGAAGACCCCGCCTACCTCAACATCACGCTGGCACACTGACGGACGGAAAGACCGACGGACCGACGGTCAGTTACCGCGTGGCTACCATCCCAATGGGCTCTCCCTTACTCATCGCCGGAGTCCCGACCACGTACATCACCTCGCCATCGAAGGGGGCTCGGATCACGGCGATCGCTTCACCGAAGAAATCGGTGAGGCGGCCGATGATGGCTCCGGCCGACACGGTCTGTCCTCGCTCCACGGTCGGGTGCCAGACTCCGGTCTCGGGACTGGTCAGCACCTCGTAGCGGCCCAACCAGACCGGGGCTTCGGTTTTCTCGACTGCGCCGGGCAACAGCCCGAGATGGCGCATCAGGCGGAAGGCGCCCTGCACGTTGCGCTCGATCATCTCCGGCAGGGGTAATCCCAGGTAACCGTTCTCGGTGGTGAGCGCCGGCTTGCCGCGGATGTGGGCGGTGTTCTGGGTATAGATGGAGTTGGCCCGATCCCGGGTGCGGGTGGTGTCCACGATGATGTGATCATTGCCCCACGCCAGTGCCATCTCCCGGGCCAGCGAGTCGACCCGGGCATCGAGCCCGAGGCGGTTCCAGTAGAGATAGGGCCGCAACGATTCGTTGCCGTCGCCGGCGTGCATATCGACCAGGAAATCGGCCCGCTCGATGATCTCGGTGGTGATGACGTGGGCGATCCGTTCGCTTATCGTCCCATTCGGCTTGCCGGGGTACATCCGGTTCAGGTTCTTCCCGTCCACCGGACTGTAGTAGATGGTTCGTCCCAGAAAACTGGGCAGGTTGGCCACATGCACGATGAGAAGCGTGCCGCGCAGCTCCGCCGGATTGAGCTGGGCCCGGACCCGTTGCAGGGCCACAATGGGAGCCACTTCGCTGCCGTGGGTGCCGCCGATCAAGGCCAGCACCGGCCCCGCCTGAATACCACGGACCACGGTGATCGGAATGCGGGTGGCCGCATCAACCCCGGCCGGTACTTCCAGGAAACCGGAAGCCCGGGTCCCGGGACGAGCGGTGATCGTGCCGACGGTGAGCGGCGCCTGTTGCCCCTGGGCCGAGCTGACCAGGATCAGGCCGCCGACCAGCCATTGTAGACCGCGCATTGTCAACCTCCTTTGACGCCATCAGCCGAACCTGACGTGCCCGTCGTCATCCTGAGTACCTACCGTCATCCTGAGTGCCCACCGTCATGTCAGCCACCCGCCGGCGACCCATCTGCGCTCTTCCGCTCCCTGAAGAAGGCGAAGAAGAAGATCGCGGTCCCGAGCCCGATCAACGAGACCACCCGCCAGAGGGAGGCGAAGTCCACCCCGGCGGCGGTCATGTACCGGTCCTGCAGCACGCCGGACAGGATGCCGCCCAGCACCGGCCCACCACCTAGAATCAGAATGCCGAACACGGTTTGCGCCGAGTGGCGCACGTCGGGCGAGGCCACTTTGTCGGTGTAGATGTACGCTGCGGCGAAGAAGCACGCATAGCAGATCCCGTGCAGCGCCTGGCTCCCTACCATCAATTCCACCGGCAGGCCGGTGGTGCTCCAGATGGCATAACGGATGAAGTAGGCCAGGGCGCCGATGGTGATCACGGTCCGGAAGCCGAGCCGGGTGAGCATCAACCCCAGCACCGCCATGATAGCGATCTCGCTGAACTGACCGATGGTCATGGCCGGGCCGATCTGACTGTCGAGCAGACCCAGGTACGACAAGAAGGGTGGTGTCTGGATGAAATAGATCTGATGGATGATCGAGATGGGGAGGCTGGCGGCCACCAATACCGCGAACGCCGGCTGGCGCAGCAGTCGGAAGGCTTTGGCCACCGCCAGGGGCTCGACCCCTTCGCGCCGCGGCGGGGTGTGCGGCAGGAACAGGCAGAAGATGGCGTAACCCCAGCTGATGATGGCCGAGAAACGCAGCGAGTCCGCCAATCTGGAGGTGACGCCGGAAAGCTCCGGACCGACCAGGAACGGCGGCATGGCCTGCAGGCGCAGGTCGGTCTGGAGGTAGATCATAGGGAAGACCCAGCTGACCACGATCCACCCGATGGTGCCCCAGACCCGGACCCGGGGGAACTGGGCGGCGGGATTGGGCAGATTGGCGAACGCCATCGAGTTGGAGAGGGCCAGCGTCGGCATGTAGACCACGCTGTAAGCGATGGAGAGCAGGAGCCACGGCTGGTACTCGGTTTGCAGCGCCGTCACCCACTTGATGAATCCACCAACCGCCAGCAGAAAGGCCAGAAACCGCTCGGTGCTGAAACGGCGGTCGGCCAGCTGACCCGCGATGAAGGGTGAGGCCACCGCCCCGATCGAACCCGCCAGACCGAGGATCAGGCCGATTTCGCCCCCGGTGAATCCCAGCCCGCCCTCGGCGGTGCTGGCGGAGAGGTAGCGTCCCGCCAGGGGCAGCCAGGCTCCCCATACCGCGTACTGCAGGAACATCATCAGGGACAGACGGGAGGTCGCGGAGCGCATCAGCTCTCCTTATAGTGACACCAGTCGCGGGTTCCGAGTCGCGAGACGGTTCGCTCAGGTTCGCCGGGCTCGCGACAGGCGCTCCCCTCCCCGCGCCACGTCAGGCACGAACCGGTCGATCCCCTCCGGCGGATACGGCAGCGTGACACCCTGCTCCGCGCTCTGGTAGGCGGTCATCAACACCTTCACCACCTCGACCCCGTCCTCGAACGTCAGGCGGAGCGGCTCTTTTCCCAGGAAGGCCCGGACGAAATGACGGTCCTCGGCCTGATACCCGTAGGCAACGCCTTCATCCGCCACCACCGGCATGACACCGGTCTCGGCGTTCTGCTTCTCGACCAGGTCCTCCCCTTCCCTGCCGCGCACTTCCCGGCTGAAGAACAGGAGCAGTCCGCTGTCGAGCGAATTCCACCTCATCGAGTATTCGGGTCCCAGGAGTTCGGCCGAAAGACGGAGCCCCGCACCCACGAAGCTCCATGACGTAGTGGCTTCGCCCAGCACGCGGTACCCATCCGCGGTTTCGAATTCGATGAACAGGCTGGCAAAATCCTCGGACGGCTTGCGGTCGTAATCGACCTCCGGCCCCATCATGCCCTTGAGGCGGTTCACATACTCGGGGCGAGTCCACTTGAGGCTGGCGATGTGTCCGGTGATGCGGACCGGCTTCACGCTCGACAGGGACTCGCCCGGGCGGGTCAGTAGATGCCGGACCACCAGGGCGGAGTGGCACATCATGTCGTTGAGGACTCCTCCGCCCTGCAGCTCGCCCCGCCAGAACCAGGGCATGTGGGGTCCGGCATGCTCCTCCGCGGCGCGGGCGAGGTAGGGCCGGCCGGTGAGGGATGCCCCGCGGGCCCAGAGCAGCTCGCGGCCCCGCTCCACCTGGGGCGAGAAGAGCTGATTCTCGAGATAGCCGTGCGGGATTCCCGCCTGGGAGGTCAGCTCCAGGACCTTCATGGCCTCGGATACGTTGCGCGCCAGCGGCTTTTCGCACGCGATCCCGGCGAGCTCGCCCTTGCCCCGCCGGACCGTATCGGCCACTTCCTCGACGTTGGCGATCCGGGCCTGGTTGGTCCCACAGAGCCAGATGGCGTCGATCGCCGGATCGGCCACCATCTCGGCGATCGAGTGATAGGCTCGGGCCTCCCCGATGTCGAGCGACCGGGCGTACGCCGCGGTCGACTCGGCGTGCTGCCGGGTGGGACTCCAGACGCCCAGGACATCGCCGTCGCGGATGCCGGTCCAGGAGAGCATATGGAAGCGGGCGTTGAAGCCGCTGCCGATGAAGCCGACGCCGAGACGCTTGGGCATGGGACGCAGTGGCTTTCGTGGGAGTGACGGGTTGGCCCAACGAACCCGTGAACGATACCGGCCGGGTGAGCCCGAGCGCCAGCGAGGTGTGGACCTCGGCTAGGACATCCGCCGGGCCCGGGTGAACAGCCGGGTGAGCTGATGCGACTCCTGCACCAACCGCACCGGGGTTTCACCCGAGAGCTCGCGAAAATCGCGGATCAGGTGGGACGAGTCGTAGTAGCCGCAATCCGCCGCCACCCGAGCCCAATGGGCAGGCTGTTGCTCCAGGACGCGGAAGACCTGCTGAAACCGGCAGATCCGCGCGAACAGTTTAGGCCGAAGACCTACTTCCGCCAGGAACCGGCGTTCGAACTGCCGGGCCCCGAGACCGGTCTGGCTCACCAGCTCGTCCACCGAGCCGTTCCCGCCTCGCCGAATGAGGCGATCGGCTACCATCGGGATGGGCGAGAACCGGGGCCGGGCGTGGGCTACCAAGGCGGCCTGAATCAGGCGAACCCGGCTCTCCGGATCGGGAGCATCGAACGCAGCCCCCGCCAACTCGCGTGCCAGCGACGGAGTCAGCTCCTGCAATGAATGACTCAGTCCCACCAGCCGGGATTGCGGCTCCCGGATGAGGCCGGCGGCACCGGCGGGACGGAAGCGGATGCCGATCAATTCCAGGCGGCCAGAGGGTGTGAAGTAGAACGGGCCGGGGATCTGCCCCACGAACAGCAGGCGGGGCTGCCGGAACAGGCTGCCATCCTCGAGCACCTGAGAGACCGGGTCGTCAAAGTTGAGGATCAGCTCGCTGCATCCATCCGGAAGCACCCGCTGCGGCTCGGAAGCCGGCTGAAGCTCTCGATCCGACAGCGACCAGATCGCT
>DASWKS010000472.1:0-17453 GCA_036396495.1 Gemmatimonadales bacterium | reverse complement strand
CGGGTGAGCCCGGAGGGCGACGCGTGGGTGGAACGGCATCTGCCGGCGGGGTCGCCCCGTCAATTCGACATCTTCGGTGGAGACGGCAAGATCAAGCGGCGGGTGATCCTCCCCGCCGGACGGGAGCTGATCGGCTTCGGCAAGGGCGCCGTGTACCTGAAGGAGACCACCGAGGACGATCTGGTGTTTCTGGAGCGGTATACGGTCCGGTAAACATCCAGGACTGAGTACTGTACTCAGTACTCAGTCCTTGCTTCTACTCAGTTCAGCTTCCGCTGCCAAATACCCAAAGCTGGCCCAGGGGCCGGTCTCGATCACTCGCCGCCAGATACGCCGGGCTTCATCCCGTCGCCCGTTCAGGTAGTGCCAGTTGCCCAGGCCGTACCCCGTCGTGGCATCCTGGAGCGCCCGGTCTTCCCCGGAGCCGGTCAGCGAATCCGCGGCCAGCTCGCCTTTGAACAGCAACAGCAATCGGTGATAGGCGCCGTTCTCGATGATGTCCATCGACCGGGTCACCGGCTGCAACACCTCCCGGGCTGGTCCGGAGAGCCCCATCCGCCGCAGGGTCATGTACAACCAGTACCGGGTCGCGACCTGCATGTCGGCGTTGCGGGAAACCGCCAGACATTCTCGATACGAGGCCAGCGCCCGCCGGAAATCGCCCCGCACGTAGTAGCCCAGGCCCAGGTGATACCAGATGTTCGACTGGAGTGTGCTGGTCGGAATGTTGCGCGCGTTCGGCTGGCCATCGGGCTCCACCTCATCCGGTCGGCCCCGCACCAGCCGGGCCCCGTAGAGCAGGTCGGCGATGGCCCGGTCGATCTGACGGGTCGTCAGGTAGCGGTGGCCCCGGTGGCGGTAGAGCCGCGCATCGCCGGGATGGCGGGCCAGGCCGGTGGAGTAGATCGCGATGGCTTCGGTGTACCGGCCCAGGTAAGCGGTTCGGCGTCCCACCCAGATGATGCCGTCGGCGTTCCCCGGCCGGTGCGACAGATCCGACTCCGCCTCGCGCAGCTGGGCCGCCAGCCGGGCCTCGGCCTCCGGCGGCAAAACCGGCCGCCGCAGCGAATCGCCTAACAGCGAGATCGCCTCGACCGGCCCCTGGGCGTTGCCAGCTGCGGTAAACGGTGAACTGAAAACGGTAAACAGTGAACCGTAAACGGTAAACAGCACCAGGACACGGCCGAATCCAGGGCGGATATTCATGTTCCGTTCACCGTTCACCGTTCACCGTTCACTGTTCACTGTTCACCGTTCACTGTTCACCGGTGACCGTTACTGCCGTTTCCGCAGGCGGACGAGTTCCGATTCCGCCGCCAGGACCGGGAGCGACGACCAGTCGTGATAGGTCCTCACCTGCTCGAACACCAGCTCCGCTTCTTCCCTCCGTTCCAGCAGCAGCAACGCAAAGCCCAGGGCGTAGCCCAGCAAGGCCTCGCGCTCGGTGGTGAATCGCTGGCGCAGATCGAGGTGGAGGGAATCGTAGGGCAGTCCATCCCGGAACGCGAGCAGCAGCGTGATCTCCGGCTGGCGGGCGGTCACCTGGACCGAATCGGACAGCGACGTGAGCAGCAGGCGGGCTTCATCCACGGCGCCCAGCCGACGGGTGACGAAGAAGAGCCACAACCCGGCGGCGGCCAGATCATCGCCGGTGGACGCGGCCTTGGCCGCCTCGATCAGCGTGGTGCGGGCCTTGGGGAACTCGCCCTTGATGTAGTACGTGAGGCCGAGCAGGTGATAGATGTTGAATTGCAGGGTCGATCCCAGCAGCCCGTCGTCCAATTCCACGAATTCGGTCTCGGCCTTCTTCCCCATCAGCCGCTGGGCCGCCGTCTGGAAATCTCGCTGGGCCAGGTCCAGCTCCCGGAGCTGCAGCAGGACCTCACCCCGGTAGCGGGGCATCCGAGCGTCGGTGGGGTGCAGCTCGCCCGCCCGGGTGTACAGGTTCACTGCCTCCCGCAGCCGGCCCAGGTCAGCAGTTCGCCGTGCAACCACCAGCGCGGCGTTGGCGTCAAACGGAGACGAGGCCAGACGGCTGCGGGCCCGGCTCAGCTGCTCCACCAACTTAGGTCCCCGCGCCGGGAGCACCGGCAAGGACCACAGGGTGTCGCCCAGCAGCGAGAGGGCTTCCGCGCTCACCGGTACCACCAACGAGCGTTGAGTGGGAGGACGACTGCAGGCCACTCCTGCCAGCGCCAGCCCGACCGTGAGGCGCAGCGAACCGGTCACGAAAACAACAGTGGCATTCCCAGGCGGAAACCGCCACCGGCGGAGCCCCGTACGGGCGGTGGCGCCCCGAAACCGGGGCTGATACGCTTGAACCCCCGCTGATTTCCCGGAGTCCCAATGCGACCAAGCCAGGGCCTTGTCCTCCTGGCAGTTCTCACACTCACGGCTCCCCCCTGTCTGGTCGCGCAGAACAGTGCCCGACCTGCCGCAGCGCGCCGGGATCTCCCGCTCGAGCCGGCCCGAGCGGCCAAATTCAGCTCCACCCGCGGGACCTGGATCTCGGTCGATGTGAGCCCCGACGGACAGACCCTGGTCTTTGACCTGTTGGGCGATCTCTATACCCTGCCGATCGGCGGGGGCAAAGCCGCCCGCCTCACCGACGGACTGGCGTACGATGGCCAGCCCCGCTGGAGTCCTGACGGCAAGCGAATCGCGTTCGTGTCCGATCGGGGCGGGGGCGACGGGATCTGGCTCATCTCTTTGGACGGCCGGGATACCAGTCAGGTCACCCGCGGGAAGGACGACGGCTACATCTCGCCCGAGTGGACTCCCGACGGCCAGTACCTGGTGGCGACTCGCACCAGCGGCACCCCTCCCGGCAAGCTGTGGATGTACCACGTCGACGGCGGCAGCGGGATCCAGCTGCTGCGGGAGCAGCCGGGGCAAATCGCGCTGGGGGCGGCGCTGTCTCCCGACGGCCGCTACATCTGGCATGCGGTTCGTCAGGGTGGCTGGCAGTACAACGCCATCCTGCCTCAAGTACAGCTCGCTACGTTCGATCGCGAAACCGGCACGTCCACCCGGGTGACCGACCGCTACGGTTCCGCCTTCCGGCCGGCCCTGTCGCCCGGCGGCAAATGGCTCGCTTACGGCACTCGCCACGACGCCCAGACCGGCCTGGTCCTGCGCGATCTGGCGACCGGGGAGGAACGCTGGCTGGCCTATCCGGTTCAGCGCGACAATCAGGAGGCCTTCCCCGATCTCGACCTGCTTCCGGGATACAGCTTCACGCCCGACAGCCGCGCCATCGTGATGAGCTACGGCGGCGAGTTGTGGCGGGTGCCGGTCGATGGCAGTGCACCCGCCAGGATCCCGTTCACCGCGGACGTGGATCTGCCGCTCGGGCCGGAGCTGCGGTTCGAGTACTCCATCTCGGATTCGGCCTCGGTCGTGGCCCGGCAGATTCGCGACCCGGTTCCCTCACCCGACGGGACCCGCGTTGCGTTCACCGCCCTGAATCACCTGTGGCTGATGAACCTGTCGGATTCCACTCCGCGGCGCCTCACCCGCCTCGACGACGGCGAGTTCTACCCCAGCTGGTCGCCCGATGGCCAATGGCTGGCGTTTGTTACCTGGACAGAGACCGGCGGGCACATCTGGAAGGCCCGGGCCGACGGGCGATCCCAGCCGGTCCGTCTGACCCGGGACGCGGCCACCTACTACAAGACCGCCTGGGCGCCGAATGGACGCCGCATCGTCGCACTGAGGGCCGATGCCCGCGAGCTGATGGAGACGCTGCAGCGTTTCGGCGGCGGACAGGCGGCCCGCTTCATCTGGGTGCCCGCGGAAGGTGGTGCCGCGACCGTGATCGCACCGAGCGGGGGCCGGGTCTCACCTCACTTCACCGGCGATACCACCCGGATCTGGGCCTACCGGGGTGCGGACGGCCTGGTCTCGTTCCGCTGGGATGGCAGCGACGAGCAGGCCCACCTCAAGGTGACCGGGGCGCTCCCGCCCGGTGGGACTGGGAATCCACCTCCGGCCGTGCTGGTGCTGATGGCGCCCCGGGGCGAACAGGCCCTGGCGCAGGTGGGAATGGACTTCTATGTGGTGCCGGTGCCCAAGGTCGGCGGTCCGGCTCCCTCATTCTCGGTGACGTCGCCCGAAAACGCCGCGGTGCCGGTGCGAAAGCTCACCGACATCGGGGGCGAGTTTCCGGCCTGGAGCGCGGACGGCCGGAAGGTGTATTGGGCCATTGGTAACGCATTGGTCACCTACGATCTCGATCGGGCGAAGGCCTTTGATGACTCGCTGCGGACGCTCGGACGGACGGGCGGCCGGGCGGACAGCACCAGGACTCCCGCGGATACGACTCGCCGCACCACTCCTTCTTACAAACCGGTCGAGATCCGAATTCGGGTGACGGGCCGGCGTGACCTGCCCCACGGCACGGCGGTGCTGCGAGGGGCTCGCGCTATCACCATGCGGGGCGCCGAGGTCATCGAGAACGCCGACATCGTGATCCGGAACAACCGGATCGTAGCCGTGGGGCCGAGCGGTCAGGTTTCGGTCCCGGCCGATGCCCGCGTGATCGATGTGACCGGGAAGACCGTGCTGCCGGGGTTGGTGGATACCCACGGCCATCTCCGGCATTCCCCCAGCGTGCATACCACGCAACCCTGGGCCCTGCTCGCGAATCTGGCGTATGGTGTCACCACCAGCCGCGACCCCCAGACCGGCACGACCGATGTGCTGAGCTACTCCGACCGGGTGGATCTCGGGGAGGTCCTGGGTCCGCGGGTCTTCTCGACCGGGCCGGGCGTGTTCTCGGGCGAACGCATTCGCGACCTGGATCACGCCCGCAACGTGCTCAAACGCTACAGCCAGTACTACGACACCCACACGCTCAAGATGTACGGGGCGGGGAACCGGCAGCAGCGGCAGTGGATCATCATGGCGGCCCGCGAGCTCAAGCTGATGCGCACGACCGAGGGCTCACTCTCGCACCGGCTGGACATGACCCACATCATGGACGGCTACAGCGGCGTGGAGCACAACCTGCCGCTCACGCCCATGTACGAGGACATGGTCCAGGTGTTCAAGGCGAGCCAGACCACCACCACGCCGACCCTGCTGGTCTCCTACGGCGGACCCTGGGCCGAGAACTGGTATTACACCCACGAAGAAGTGCACGACGATCCTAAGCTGCGGCGCTTCACTCCCGCCTCGGAGATCGACAGCAAGACCCGCCGCAGAGGACAGGGGGCGGGTGGCTCGCCCGGGCCGGGCGGGTGGTTCCGTGAAGACGAATACGTCTTCAAGAAACACGCGGCCTTCATCAAGGATGTGTTGGCCGCCGGAGGGCGGGCCGGCATTGGCAGCCATGGCCAGCTCCAGGGGTTGGGGTACCACTGGGAGCTCTGGACGGTCCAGTCGGGCGGGATGACGACCCATGACGCGCTGCGCATGGCCACGATCCTGGGGGCCGAAGCCATCGGTCTGGGCCGGGAGGTGGGGTCGATCGAAGCCGGCAAGCTGGCCGACCTGGTGGTGCTGGACCGGGATCCACTCCAGAACATCCGGAACAGCAACTCGGTCCGCTACGTCATGAAGAATGGAAGGCTCTACGAGGGCGATACCCTGAACGAGGTCTGGCCTCGGCAGCGGCCGCTACCCCGGATGCCCTGGATCCACACTGACCCAACCCCCGCGGCGGGGATCCGGTGAGCTCAGCGGCGGCGGCTCCACAGCACGATCGCACCGCAGTTGCCGCCGGTGCCGCCCAGCTCCTGGGGGAGTGTGGCTGGGCCGGGATAGACCTCGACCGCCTCGAGATCGTAGGTCTTGAACTTGTTCAGGTCTGGGGGGGCGGTCCCACCGAGCGACGTCGGTGCGAAGATCTGGATTCCATCAAGCCAGACCGCCATGTAGCAGGGCGGCTCCCCGCCCTTCGTCGAAATCCCGGCGCCCCCCCGTCTGGTGGTCGCGAAGGTGGCGTTTCCTCGAAACAGCGGCCGAATCCCGCTGACCGCGGTCAGCATTTCGGCCAGACGGCGATGCTCGGACGCCCGCATCAGCTTGGTGTCCCAGTAGGTTCCCATCCCGCGCGCCCGCCGCTCCGCAAAACGTTCCATTCCGGGTGGAACGGAGCTGGCCGTGACCTCGAGCGGAGCCAGCTCCACCGTCGACCGCTCCATGGATTTGGTGCGATCCAGCGTGTCGCCTTCGGTGAGCAGCGCGCGGAGCCGCACCGGCCTGAATCCAATGCGGCGAAAGAGGATGACCTGCACGCCCGACGGCAGCCCGTGAAGCAGGAACTCACCGGTGGCGGCACTGCGCATGACCGGGACGTTCTGCACCAGGATTTCCACGTCGGAGAGGGGGACCCGGGTCGAATCCTCGAGTACCCGGCCCCGGAGCACGGCCTGGGCTCCCGCCGCAGTGGCGGTCAGCCAGACGATGGCGCCGGTCGCAAGAACCGTTTGGGTGAGCATGCCCCTTTACCTATAGAGTATCATTTGTCCTACCCATTGTCTCCTGCCGGAGCACTGCCAGCATGACCGCCTTTCAGACGTTGCCGCGACTCGCCGTCGCGTTCGCCGCACTCGCCCTGCTCGGCCCGAATGTTCTCGGAGCCAACCCTCTTCGACCCCCTTCGACCCCCTTCGACCGTCTTCGACCGACGACAGAGGATACGGTCAAGCGCGGGTTGACCCTTGTCCCCACCCGGTCGGCGCGCTTTACCACCAGCCGCGGTACCTGGATGTCCGTCGATGTGAGCCCGGACGGCCAGACCCTGGTCTTCGACCTGCTCGGTGATCTCTACACGCTGCCCATCACCGGTGGAGCCGCCACTCGGCTGACCAGCGGGATGGCCTACGATGCCCAGCCGCGGTTCAGCCCGGATGGCAAGAAGATCGCCTTCATGTCCGACCGAAGCGGCGGCGACAACGTCTGGGTCATGTCGCTCGACGGCCGGGACACGGTCCAGATCTCCAACGGTCACGAAGACTTCACCGTCTCGCCCGAATGGACGCCGGACGGGAAGTTCGTGGTGGTGTCCCGCGGGCCGGGCGGATTCGGGCTGCCCAAGCTATGGCTCTACGACATCCAGGGCGGAGCCGGCACCCAGCTGACCCGGGGGCCTGGTGCGGGCGGCTACTTCGGTGCCGCCTTCGGCCCCGACGGGCGCTACGTCTACTATGGCCGGCGGAACGGCCTCTGGCAGTACAACGCCGCGATGCCGCAGTTCCAGGTCTGGGTCTACGACCGCGAGACCGCCACCGAGACTCCCTTTACGCAGCGATACGGCTCCGGCTTCCGGCCGGCCATTTCCCCCGACGGCAAGCTGCTGGTCTACGGCAGCCGGGAAGGGGCCGAAACCGGTCTCCGGATCCGGGAGCTTGCCACCGGGGTGGAACGGTGGCTGGCCCATCCGATTCAGCGGGACAACATGGAGGCGATCCCCGACCTCGATGTGATCCCGGGTTACTCCTTCACCCCCGACTCCCGCGCCATCGTTATCTCCTACGGCGGCGAGCTGTGGCGGGTGCCGGTCGACGGCAGCGCCGCCACCAAGATCCCCTTCACCGCCAATGCCGACCTGCCGGTCGGGCCGGAAGTCCGGTTCGATTACCGGATCGAGGACACCCCCACCTTCAACGTCCGCCAGATCCGGGATCCGGTGCCCTCGCCGGACGGCCGGCGGGTCGCGTTCACCGCGCTCGATCGACTCTACGTGGCGGATCTGCCTAACGGGACGCCTCGGCGCCTGACCACCGATGACGTCGGGGAGTACTACCCCACCTGGTCGCCGGATGGAACCGCGATCGCCTATGTCACCTGGACCGACAACGGCGGCCACCTCATGCGGGTGAGCGCCACCGGGGGCGCGCCGACCCGGCTCTCCGCTGAAGCGGCCTACCTGCAGCGGCCGGTCTGGTCCCCCGACGGTAGGCGCATCGTGGTCACCAGGGCCCCGGCCCGGGAGGGGAAGGAGGCGGTCGATCCCTTCGTCGGGAGCGGCTTGGGGGCTGAGTTCGTTTGGTTCGCCGCGGAAGGTGGGGAGCCCACCCTTATCAGTCCGACGTTGGGGCGCGGGTCGCTGCATTTCACCGCCAAGCCCGATCGCATCTACCTGTATGGCACGGCGCCGGCACAGCCGGGACAGACCGGGTTCCCTGGGCTGTCGCTGATGTCGATGCGCTGGGACGGCACCGATGTCCAGCAGCACGTCCGGGCCACCGGGCCGCTGCCTCTCGGTTTCGGATGGCCTGATCCCTCCATGACTGTCGATGACTTTCTGAAGCAAGGCGATATCAGGATGCCGCCCCCCGTCTGGGACCGGGAGCCGACGGTGCAAGGTCCGCCGGCGGGAGTCATCCGGATGGCGCCCCGAGGGGAACTGGCACTGGGCACGAGCGGCAGAGACATCTGGGTCTTCCGGGTGCCGCAGGTCGGTGGCGCTCCGGCCAGCATCAACCTGGCCAAGCCTGACAGCGCCGCGACCCGGGTGCTCCGGCTTACCGACATCGGCGGCGAGTTCCCCTCCTGGAGCGCCGACGGCTCCAAGATCCACTGGTCGATCGGCAGCGCGCTGGTGACCTATGATGTGGAGCGGGGCCTGGCGGTGGACGACAGCCTGCGGCGGGCCCGGGTCGACTCGGCCACCCGGTTCAGCCATCAGTACCGGCCGGTCGAACAGCGCTTCCTGGTCGCGGCGCCGCGGGACGTATCCCAGGGGACCGTGGTGTTGCGCGGCGGCCGGGCCCTCACCATGAACGGCCGCGAGATCATCGAGAACGCCGATATCGTGGTCCGGAACAACCGCATCGTGAGCGTGGGTCCGCGCGGTACCGCCCCGGCCGATGCCCGGGTCATCGACATTGCCGGCAAGACGGTAATCCCCGGCTTCGTCGATACCCACTCCCATATGTGGAATCTGTGGGGGATGCACTGGAGCCAGCCCTGGATCTACCTGGCCAATATCGCCTACGGGGTGACCACCACCCGCGATCCTCAGACCGCCACCACCGACGTGCTGGCCTATCAGGACCGGGTGGATGCCGGCGACGCCATCGGCCCCCGGGTCTACTCGACCGGCCCGGGCGTCTTCTGGAGCGAACGGATCAACGACCTGGACCGGGCCCGGAGCGTGCTCAAGCGCTACAGCACCTACTGGGACACCAAGACCATCAAGATGTATGAGGCTGGCAATCGCCGGACCCGCCAGCTCATCATCGAGGCGGCGCGCGAGCTCCAGCTCATGCCCACCACCGAGGGCGCGCTCGAGTTCAAGAAGAACATGACCCACGCCATGGATGGTTATGCCGGCGTGGAGCACACCATTCCCATCACGCCGATGTTCGAGGACGTGGTGCAGCTCTTCAAGGCCTCGGGAACCACCAACACGCCGACCTTGCTGGTGTCCTACGGCGGACCGTGGGCGGAGAACTACTACTACACCACCACCGACGTGGTGGGGGACGCCAAGCTGCGCCGCTTCACGCCGCGGGAAGAGCTCGACGGCAAGACCCGCCGCCGGGGCGCCGGCAACGGCCCCGGGCCCAGCGGCTGGGTGCACGACGAGGAATACGCTTTCCGCAAGCACGCCGGGTTCAGCAAGGCGATGGTGGAAGGCGGAGCCCGGATCGGCATCGGGAGCCACGGCCAGCTCCAGGGCCTGGGCTATCACTGGGAGCTCTGGTCGGAGGCGTCGGGCGGAATGCATCCCCACGACGCTCTCAGAGTGGCGACCATCTATGGTGCCGAGGCCATCGGCCTGGGCAAGGATCTGGGTACGCTCCAGGCCGGCAAGCTGGCCGATCTGATCGTGCTGGATCGCGATCCGCTGGCCGACATCAAGAACACCAACTCGATTCGCTACGTGATGAAGAACGGCCGGCTCTACGAGGGCGACACCCTCAACGAGATCTGGCCCCGCCAGCGTCCGCTGCCCGAGCAGCCCTGGCGCAACGGCGATCCCGTGGCCAACACCTCGATCAAGTGGTGAGTCGCGCCATGACAAACAGTCACGGGACGGTTCGGAACAGCGGCCCGGCCGCAATCGTCAATCATCAATTGTCAATCGTCAATGCTGTCATCCTGAGCGCAGCGAAGGATCTCATGCGAATTACCCGGAATACGGCGTTGATCGCCTTGCTGGCGCTGCCGGCAACTCTCGTCGCCCAAGCGCCCGCCGGCGGCGCGGCCGGCGGCCCGCCCAAGAAACCGCTGCCGCTCGAGGCATCCCGCAAGGCCGAATTCACCGCCACCAAGGGCACCTGGATTTCGCTCGACGTGAGCCCGGACGGTCAGACCATCGTCTTCGATCTGCTGGGTGATCTCTACACCCTCCCGATCGCCGGTGGGAAGGCGACCCGGCTCACCGACGGCCTGGCGTACGATGCCCAGCCCCGCTTCAGCCCGGACGGCAAGAAGGTGGTGTTCATCTCCGACCGGAGCGGCGGCGACAACGTCTGGATCATGTCGCTCGACGGCGAGGACACCACCCAGGTGACCCAGGGGAACGGCAACCTCTACGTCTCGCCCGAATACGTGCCCGACGGCAAGTATGTGGTCGCCAGCCGGACCGGTGGCCTGGGCGGGGCGCACAAGATCTGGATGTATCCGGTCGAAGGCGGGAGCGGGCTCCAGCTGACCCGCGATCCGGCCAACCTCAAGACGTTGGGCGCTGCGTTCACCCCTAATGGGCGCTACATGTGGTTCACGGCTCGTCAGGGCGACTGGCACTACAACGCGGCGATGCCCCAGACGTTCCTGGGGTGGTACGACCGGGAGACCGGGCGGATCAGTCAGATGTCCAACCGCTATGGTGCCGGGTTCCGGCCGGTGATTTCGCCCGATGGCCGTTGGATGACCTTTGGCGGCCGCCATGAGACCAGGACCGGCCTCCGCATTCGCGACCTCAAGAACGGTGAGGAACGCTGGCTGCTGTTCCCGATCCAGCGGGACGACATCGAATCGCGGGCCCCGCTCGATTTCCTTCCCGGGTACAGCTTCACGCCCGATTCGCGCCAGCTGGTGATCTCTTACGGCGGCGAGATCTGGCGGGTGGCGGTGGAAGGCGGGACGCCCCAGAAGATCGCGTTCGAGGCCCCGGTCAAGCTCGACGTGGGCCCCGAGGTCAAGTTCAGCTACCGGATCGATACCGCCGCGGCGCACACCGCCAAGCAGATCCGCAACGCAACACCTTCCCCCGACGGCAAGCGCCTGGCCTTCACGTCGTTCGACCGGTTGTATGTGGTCGATCTCCCCGATGGGACGCCGCGCCGGGTCAGCTCGGCCAACACGGGGGAGTATCACCCCGCCTGGTCGCCCGACGGCACCTCGCTGGCCTGGGTGAGCTGGGACGACCGGACCGGCGGCCACATCTGGAAGACCGCGGTGCAGGGACGGATGCGGCCGGTGCAGGTGACCCGCGCCGCGGCGCTCTACTACAACATCGCGTGGTCGCCTAACGGCAGCCGCATCGTCGCGTCCCGAGCCCCCGCGCGCCAGTTGCAGGAGGCCACCGGCGCCTTCTTCGGCCCGGTCGGCGCCGAGTTTGTGTGGGTGGCATCGGCGGGGGGTGACGCGACCCTCATCAGCCCGGCCGGCAACCGCGACGTGATGCAGTTCGTGGCGGATGACACCACGCGCATTTACGCCTACGGCCCGGCCGAAGGTCTGGTGTCGTTCCGCTGGGACGGGACCGACGTGAAGCAGCACCTGCGGGTGAACGGTCCGCCGCCTCCGGCAGCGGGTAACCCGCACGAGGACGAAGCCAATCTGGTCTACCTGCCGCGCCGGCTGGGGCCCATCCCGGCCAATCTGCTGCAGACCGGGCCCCACCCGGATGATCCGACCGAGCCGGCCCCGCCGGTGAACCCGGCCGGCTTGATTCTGATCGGGCCCAAGGGCGACCAGGCGCTGGCGCAGGTGGGTCGCGACCTCTACACCCTGCCGATCCCGGTTGTGGGCGGCCAGGTGCCGACCGCCAGCGTGGCCCAGACGACCGGTGGACCGGTGCCGGTCCGGAAGCTGACCGAGGTCGGGGCCGAGTTCCCGGCCTGGTCTTCGGACGGACGCTTGGTGCACTGGTCCATCGGCAACGCGTTCTTCACCTACAACCTCGATCGCGCCAAGGTAGTCGAGGACAGCCTCAAGGCCATCGAGAAGGCCAAGGCCGACAGCACCAAGCGGGCGACCGCGGCGGCCGATAGTCTCAAGAAGCTCAAGACCCGGGTGGACAGCCTGACCAAGGCCAACGCTCCGGTGCCCGATTCGCTCAAGATCCCGTTCGATTCGCTGACCGCGCGGGCCAAGGCCGACTCGATCGTGAAGGCGAAGGCCGACTCGACCGCCAAGGCCAAGGCCGACAGCCTCAAGGCCAAGGGCGACACCGCCAAGAAGGCCGAGGAGAAGCCGGGCTACAAACCGGACCACCGGCGCTTCAAGGTCGAGTCGTCGCGCGACCTTCCCCGGGGTGTCGTGGTGCTCCGAGGCGCTCGCGCCATCACGATGAAGGGGAAGGAGATCATCGAAAACGCCGACGTGGTGGTACGGGACAATCGGATCGTCGCGGTCGGGCCCCAGGGGCAGGTGCAGGTCCCCGGCGGCGCGCGGGTCATCGACGTCACCGGCAAGACCGTCCTGCCCGGCTACGTCGATACCCACTACCACCCCCAGTGGCTCCACATCGAGTTTCACCAGGCGCAGGCCTGGCAGTACCTGGCGACACTGGCCTACGGGGTGACCACCACCCGGGATCCCCAGACCGCCACGTCGGACGTGGTGAGCTACCAGGACCGGGTCGAGACCGGCGGCGCCATCGGTCCCCGGATCTACTCCACCGGCCCGGGCGTGTTCGCGGGTGAGAACATCCGCGATCTGGATCACGCCAAGAACGTGCTGCGGCGCTACAGTGATTACTGGGATACCAAGACGCTCAAGATGTACATGTCGGGCAACCGCCAGCAGCGGCAGTGGATCATCATGGCCGCCAAGGAGCTGGGGTTGATGCCCACCACCGAGGGCGGGTTGGACTTCAAGCTCAACCTGACCCACGCGATGGACGGCTACCCCGGCATCGAGCATGCGCTGCCGATCGCGCCGATCTACGACGACGTGGTGCAGCTGTTCAAGGCCAGCCAGACCACCAACAGCCCCACGCTGCTGGTGTCATACGGCGGTCCCTTCGGTGAGAATTACTTCTATACCACCGAGAACGTGTTAGGCGACAAGAAGCTCGCCCGGTTCATGCCCCAGGATCAGATCGATGCCCGGGCCCGGCGTCGGGGCGCCTTCTTCGGCTATCCCCAGATGGGCTGGTTCCACAAGGACGAGTACGTCTACCCCAAGCACGCCGAGTTCGTCAAGGCGTTGGTTGAGGGTGGAGCCCGGGCCGGAGTGGGAAGTCACGGCCAGATCCAGGGCATCGGCTACCAGTGGGAGCTCTGGGCCATGGCCTCAGGCGGGATCGCGCCCCACGATCTGCTGCGGGTCGCGACGATCTACGGTGCCGAGGCGATCGGCATGGGCCAGGATGTGGGATCGCTCGAGGCCGGCAAATTCGCCGACCTGCAGGTGCTGGACGCCAATCCCCTGGAGAACATCCGGAACACCAACACGATCCGGTATGTGATGAAGAACGGCCGGCTCTACGAAGGCGACACCCTCAACGAGATCTGGCCCCGGAAGCTGCCCCTCAGCGTGCAGCACTGGGCCCGGCAGGGGCCGCAGTCGGTGAACGCGGGCATACCCGAATAGTCGAAGGCGGTCGAAGGCGGTCGAAGGGGGTAGCATTCGTACCCTTCGCCCCGGATGGCGTGATATCTTCCGAGACGCCGGTGCAGTCAACATCCGCATGGGAACTGAATCACGGAAGGAGAAGAGTATCATGGCCACGACTACCGCTACCACCCCCTCAGTCGCCTCGATTGCCGAGGAGCTGGTGAATCTCTGTCGTGCCGGGCGAAACCTGGAGGCGGTCGAAAAATTCTATGCGCCCACGGTTGTCAGTGTCGAGCCGGTTGCGATGCAGAACATGCCGGCCGAAATGTCCGGCATCCAAGCCATCCGCGAGAAGCACACCTGGTGGGAGCAGAACAACGAAGTGCACAGCGTTGAAGTGAATGGCCCCTTCCTGGGTCGGGACCAGTTCGCGGTGCAGTACGTTTGGGATACCACGTTCAAACCGAGCGGCCAGCGAAAGAAGGGGACCGAAATGGCGCTGTACACGGTCAAGGACGGCAAGATCGTCCGCGAGCAGTTCTTCTACCACATGCCCGGAGCCTGATTCCGAAGACGGTCGAAGGGGGTCGAAGGGGGTCGAAGGGGGCAATCCTCTTCGACCCCTTTCGGCTCTCTTCGACCGTGACCCCAATGCGTGCGCTGGTTGCCCTTCTGCTGCTGGTTCCAGGCGCGTCGGGTGCCGGGGCCCAGAGCAGTCCTCCCTCGCGAGACACCACACCCGCCGGAACGGGCGGGCCGATCGCCACCCTCGCGGCCTGGGCTGACGAGGTCTGGCTCACTCTGCTCGACCGGGATGGCTCCTACTTCGGGCGACTCGCCGAGCAGGGCACCTTCCAGCGCTTCAATCGGCTGATGGATCACGAGTACGAGCTCGATCTGGCCACCGGGCTCTTCACCGGCTCCGAGACCGCCCGATGGGCCCCGGTGCGCAGCGGGTTCCGGGCCGCCGGAGCGAGTATCAGCCATCCACTGCTCCTCAATGTCGCCGAGTGGCGCCACGACATTCCGGTCGCTGGACCGGTGGCATTCGTCCCCCGGTTCCTGCGCCAGCACTCACTGAGCACCCGGCGCGACTATCTCGAAGTGGCGGTCGAGTGGCGAGACCTTGGGCCGTTACGGGCGCTGCGGGGCGGTTTCGGAGTGCATGCTTTCAAGGCCTCGGGTGATCTCGAGTTGGGGGTTCAGCTGGGTAGTTCGGCTGGGTCTCCCGGCCTCTCGGCTGGGTTTCGCTTGGCGCTGGTCGATGCCTTCACCAATCCGGTTTTCTCACTGGCCGGTCGCGATCCGGCCCAGGCGGACACTCACTACCACTATCAGGCGAAGCCGGCCGCCGCACGCCTCGATCTCACCTGGATCTACCAAAACTTCCGGCTCGAGCTGTTCGGAGGAGCCAGTACCCGGAGCCGGGTGCAGGTCACCTTCCCGAACACGGGCGATCCGTCGTTCACCCAGTCCGAAGACTTCCGCTTTGGCGGCGCTCTGGTCGAGGTGGCACCCTGTCATCACCGGTTTGAAATTGTACAGAATCACCGGGTGAAGTTGCACACTCCGTCGCTCGTCCTGGCCGGGTCGTGTCCTGCCCGGTCCCCCCTTCATGTTGCGTCTCCCTTGGGTGGAGGCGTGAGTGTACGGATGGGAGCGACTGGTGCTCTTGAAACACTTGCTGGATCAGGGCCTCTCGAAGGCCGCCATCGCCCGGCAGCTGGACGTGAGCCGCGGCGTCATCTACCACTGGATTCACACCGGCCAGCTGGAGCGTGATCTGAGCGGCAGCGTGCCGCGGGTCCGCGTCGGCCGTCCGACCAAGCTGACTCCCTACCTCCCGATCCTCACGACCCGGCTGACGACCTACCCCGAGCTGAGTGCGGTGCGGCTCTTCGAGGAAGTCCGGGCGGCCGGGTACGCCGGCGGCATCACCCAGCTGCGGGACGTCGTGGCCCGGCTCCGCCCCCGGCCGGAGCCCGAGCCGGTCATCCGGTTCGAGACCCTGCCGGGGCAGCAGGCGCAGGTCGATTTCGCGGAGTTCCGGTTTCCCTGGGGGAAGCGCTTCGCCTTGCTCGTGGTGCTGGGCTATTCCCGCTTGCTGTGGCTGCGGTTCTATCCCCGGCAAACGATGGCGATCGTGATCGAGGGGCTGGAGGCCGCCTTCCAGGCCTTCGGCGGGGTCCCCCAGGAACTCCTCTTCGACCAGATGCGGGCCGTGATCACGGCCGACGGGCGGCCCCGGGGGGAGAAGCTGCTCGAGAATGCCGAATTTCTCCGCTTCGCCGCCCATTGCGCCTTCCGGATCCGGGCCTGCCGGCCCTATCGCGCCCAGACCAAGGGCAAAGTCGAGCGCCCGGTCGGCTATGTGCGGACCAATCTGATCTACGGCCGCGACTTCCTCGGCGATGCCGATCTGGCCCAGCAGACGGAGCACTGGCTCGACCACACCGCCAATGTCCGGGTGCATGGCACCACCGGAGCGGTGCCGCGGGAGCGCTTCGAGCAGGAGGAGCGGCCAGTGCTGCAGCCGCTGGCGACCCGTCCCTATCGCAGCGTGATGCCGCTGCCCCCGACCCGCCCGATCCGCACCGGGCTCACGGTCCCCGATCGCGGCCTGGTGACCGTCGAGCGCCGGCCCCTGGGGAGCTATGCCGCCCTGGCGGAGGCCACCGGATGAGCCCGAGTCCCCTCTCCCCGCGCGAGCGCCTCCGGGCTCAACTCGCCGATCTCAAGATGCCGGGGGCGCTGGAAGCGCTCGACGACATTCTGCGCCAGGTCGATGGCGGGCACCTGCCCACGCCCGCTGCGATCGAAGCCCTGTTAGGCGCCCAGATCAGCCTCCGCAATACCCGGCGGCTCGTGGCCGCCATGCGCTCCTCCCGGCTGCCGGCGATCAAGACCCTGGCCGACTTCGACTTCAGCTTCCAGCCCTCGCTCAAGCGCGAGCAGATCGATAACCTCCACACCCTCGGTTTCCTGGAGCGCCACGAGAACGTGGTGCTGCTCGGGCCCCCGGGCGTCGGGAAGACCCACCTCGCCATCAGCCTGGCCATCGCCGCCGCCCAGAGCGGCCGCCGCGTCTACTACGGCACGCTGGCCGACCTGATCACCTCCCTCGAGGAAGCCCAGCAGGCCGGCCGGCTCACCCAGCGCCTCAAGACGCTCATTTTCCCGAGCCTCCTCGTGGTCGATGAGATCGGCTACCTCCCCATCAGCCGCACCGGCGCCATGCTGTTCTTCCAGCTCATGAGCCGGCGCTACGAGACCGGGGCCACGATCCTCACCTCGAACAAGAGCTTCGACGAATGGGGCGAGGTCTTCGGCGACGAGGTCATGGCCGGCGCGCTGATCGACCGGCTGGTCCACCACTGCCACATCGTGAACATCCGGGGGAACAGCTACCGCATGCGCCACCACGCCGAACTCTACGGCATCCGACACCGACGCGGACAGGCGCCCGAGCCACCACCCCGCAAGCGGCGCGCCCGAGCGCGGGAGGCGGCGACGACCTAGGGCTCGTCCCCACCGACGGAGTGTACAATTTCAGCCGGTGAAAGTGTGCAATTTCAACCGGCGTTGACACACCCTCCGGCCGACTGGCGCTGGCACTCTTCGGGACTACCGCGCGGTCGACCACCGAACGGCGTCCGGATCCACCCGGCGGAAGCGGGCTCGATCTGCTGGAGGAGACCAGCGGTCTGGGCGGGCGAGCGCGCGTCTCGGTAGCCCGAACCGCGGCCCTTGAGCTCGATAGTCGGGTGCTT